>DATDTH010000646.1:0-9858 GCA_035290985.1 Pseudomonas sp.
GGGATGGAGCAGTCTGGTAGCTCGTCGGGCTCATAACCCGAAGGTCGTCGGTTCAAATCCGGCTCCCGCAACCAAACAATGAAAGGCCACTTGAAAAAGTGGCCTTTTTTGTTTCTGACGTTTGACGGCTCGACTTAAGCCTTTGATCCAGAAAACAAAACAACGGTTGACAGCCCCGCGTTCGACTGTAGAATGGCCGGCGCGGGATGGAGCAGTCTGGTAGCTCGTCGGGCTCATAACCCGAAGGTCGTCGGTTCAAATCCGGCTCCCGCAACCAAACAATGAAAGGCCACTTGAAAAAGTGGCCTTTTTTGTTTCTGGCGTTTGTGGCCGACGCCCTTGCGCCCACCTAGTGCCGTACCGACACTAGGCAGCGCAATGCCCAGGCCGCGCCAACTCCCAGCCCAACGGCAACGCAGAAGACTGGCCAAGCTGGCACGCTGCCGCTAGAATTGCGCACTTTTTGATCAGAGGCGTGCCCAGCGCCCATCACCGAACGCCTGAGGTTAGCCATGTCCACCGCACGTACCCCGAAAGTCGGCTTCGTCAGCCTCGGCTGCCCGAAAGCCCTGGTCGACTCCGAACGCATCCTGACGCAACTGCGCATGGAAGGGTACGAGGTCGTGCCGACCTACGAGGACGCCGACGTGGTGGTGGTCAACACCTGCGGCTTTATCGACAGCGCCAAGGCCGAATCCCTGGAAGTGATAGGCGAAGCCCTGGCGGAAAACGGCAAGGTCATAGTCACCGGCTGCATGGGCGTGGACGAGAACGTGATCCGCAACGTGCACCCCAGCGTGCTGGCGGTCACCGGCCCGCAGCAGTACGAGCAGGTGGTCAACGCCGTGCACGATGCGGTGCCGCCGAACAAGGAACACAATCCGCTGATCGACCTGGTGCCGCCCCAGGGGATCAAGCTGACCCCGCGTCACTACGCCTACCTGAAGATTTCCGAAGGCTGCAACCATACCTGCAGCTTCTGCATCATTCCCTCGATGCGCGGCAAGCTGGTCAGCCGTCCGGTGGGCGATGTGCTGAGCGAAGCCGAGCGCCTGGTCAAGGCCGGGGTCAAGGAGCTGCTGGTGATCTCCCAGGACACCAGCGCCTACGGCGTCGACGTCAAGTACAAGACCGACTTCTGGAACGGTCAGCCAGTGAAGACCCGCATGCTGGAGATGTGCGAGGCACTCAGCAGCATGGGCGTCTGGGTGCGCCTGCACTATGTGTACCCCTACCCCAATGTCGACGACATCATTCCGCTGATGGCCGCCGGCAAGCTGCTGCCCTACCTGGACATCCCCTTCCAGCACGCCAGCCCGAAGATCCTCAAGGCGATGAAACGCCCGGCCTTCGAAGACAAGACCCTGGCGCGGATCAAGAGCTGGCGCGAGATCTGCCCGGAGCTGATCATCCGCTCGACCTTTATCGTCGGCTTCCCCGGCGAAACCGAAGAAGACTTCCAGTACCTGCTCGACTGGCTGACCGAAGCCCAGCTCGACCGCGTCGGCTGCTTCCAGTACTCCCCGGTGGAAGGCGCATCGGCCAACCTGCTCGACAGCCCGGTGCCGGATGAGGTCAAGCAGGAACGCTGGGACCGCTTTATGGCCCACCAGCAGGCCATCAGCAGCGCCCGCCTGCAACTGAAGATCGGCAAGGATATCGAAGTACTGATCGACGAAGTGGACGAAGATGGCGCCATCGGCCGCTGCTTCGCCGACGCCCCGGAAATCGACGGCATCGTCTATATCGACAGCGACCAGGACCTCAAGCCCGGCGACAAGGTCTGGTGCCGGGTGACCAACGCCGACGAGTACGACCTCTGGGCCGAGACCGTTTAAGGTTTGCACTACTAATAAGCCCCGCCTCGTGCGGGGCTTTTTTTGGCTATGTATCAGCCACGCGCTGTAAAGGCTGATCTGTGATTAGGCATCCGCGAAGAAGGTCTGACCCTGGGTACCCACTGACGCAGAAGCATCGCCGCCATGCCGACCTCTCGAAGAAAGACTCGACCGTACTGCTCGGCATCAAGGGCCGACGGATCGAGGCCTGTGTCCAGATCGAAAAAACTGCGGATGCCAGCTATATCGGCATGCTGGCGGTCAACCCTCGACTGCAGGGCATCAACCTGGGCAAACACATGCTTGCCCAGGCGGAAGCCCTTGCCCGAACGCGCTTCGGCTCCAAAAAATTCATTCTGGTGGTGGTTTCAGCACGCAGCGAGTTGATTGCCTTCTATCTGAGACGCGGCTACCAGAGAACGGGCGGGCTGATGGATTACCCCTTGTCCGCCGCTGTCGGCACGCCCAGAGTTGCTGACCTCAAGATCGAACGCCTGGAGAAATGCGCGGGCGCTATTTAATTTAATCCGCTTCACGACCCACCCCACACAAGGGATATTGCGCAGTGCTGGGTTTCGCCGGACAGCGCCTCTACGCCAGCCTACGGACTTCGTCGAAGTGCTGTGGTGGATACCGTCTTGCGGCTCGGTGAGCAAGCGCCGGGAATGGCTTCGCAACCACGCAAAAGCTTGCGGGTTTCACCCGCCCTACAAGAGCACGCGCATTCGCTTTTCGTAGGTCGGGTTAGCCGCGCAGAACGCCGGCCTGACCAGCCACGCCGTGCTCGCCGCGCGGCGTAACCCGACAATAGCGCATCCTACGGACCCCGTGCCCCTTCACCGAGGCGCTTTTCGTAGGGAGGGTGGGGCCGCCTAGGTTAGCCGCGCAGACAGCCGATCTAGCAAACCACACACCCGCCGCGCGGCGTAACCCGCCAAAGCGGAGCCCGGGTTGCGCGGTGGCAGACCGATTTTCGCCCGAATGCAATCCGGGGCAAATAGGCCGCCCGGCCAGCGTGCACGCAATTCTGTGGCCCAGGTCTCTGGACGCAAAACCGGCTAGCCGCTCGCTCAGGAATCCGGGCAAGATGGCGTATCCAGGCGCACAGCGGCCAGCCCGCGCGGACCTTGATCGTCAGTCGCAGTCCGAGCGTTTCTTAAACGGCTCGATAACCGGAACATACACCATGAAATCCCCCCGCGCCTTGGCGCTACTGGGTGCCATTACGCTCCTGGGGCTATGTGCCTGCGATCCGCTTGACCAGGGTTCAAGCGGCTCCCGGCCCCACCCCGCCATGGCACTACAGCCGGAAAAAGCACGGGTGGCCGTGCAACTGCTCGAACCGACCGAGGTGCCGGTCGAACGCTGGCGCGCCTCCGTGGTCGCCAGCTACCGCCCCCTTGAACCCGGCGCGCCGGGCACCCAGGTGACGACCAAGAGCCGCGGCAACTGCCAGCCCAACACCGGCGTGGTCTTTATCCCCTTGCCCTCTTTCGAAAGATGCAAGCGCAGCTTTGACCGCACCGTCGAAGTGCGCCTGCCGGCGCGGCAGATCAGCCTGGTGGGGGAGCGAAGCCTGAACCTGGACTTCGACCCGCTGATCGAAGACGGCGGGGCGCGCTACCTCATCTCCGACCTGTATCTGGAGTTGCAGCCCTGCGAGGCCGAGTGCGAAACCATTCAACTCAAGGTCGACCTGTCCTGTTACGCCGAAGAACGGGAGAACGAAATCATTGCCGATCGCCTGCAGATCACCTACGGCAATGGCTCGGGCATCGACCCCGCCGCCGCCGAGTGCGGCCTGAAAAGGGGCGACTGGCCCGGCTGGACCAGCCGCGCCTTTATCCAGTCGCGCATTCGCGGCCACTTCGGCGAAGACGTGGGGTTTGTGAGCAGTGACCTGCTCGACAGCTTTACTGCCATTCCGACCCAGGCCAACGGCTGGCTCTGGAATCCCACCGCCAGGATGGGCACCTTCCAGGATTTCTGCACCCTGGCGCCCGGCGAAAACACTTACAAAAATACGGTTTTCAAGGCACAACTGAGTGCCGAGCAAGGCTGGTCCTACGCGCCCGATGTCGAGGTCATGGTCTACAGCACGCCCGCCGGCAAGATCTGCGCCATCTGGCTGGACGGTACCCAGCCCCACGAAGGCTACGAAAGTCGCGTGCGCTATTTCTACGAGTTCGCCGACGGCCATCTGGTCCAGGTCCGCACCGATGAGCCCGAGAACCTGGAGCGGACCTGGCGCTTCGTCGGCGACCAGCCGATGGAATACATCCATAAGCAGGATCCCGATTCGGTCGCCGGCCAGGAGAATATCCTGTACTGGCATCGACTGGCCGCCCAGGAATGGCCGGCCTTGATGGACTATGCACCGGACCTCGATGAGTTCGCCGCCCAGCAGGCCTTCGCGCAGCACCTGCTGGCGCTGTTCAAGGCGGAAAAAAACCGACACTGAGTCGCCCGTCGGCGCGAACACCAGAAGGCACTCGCTATCCGTACCCGCTTGGTTAAACTGCGCAGCCACGCAAGGCCATGGCGCTGAACCTCGTCTCGCCTGTCAGCCGAGTCGAACTCATGCCGGCCAGATCGGCACTAAGCCTAGTGCCCGGAAGCCCTCTGCTCCTCTCTTGATCGCGAAGCCCCCATGCCCCTCTGGAAACGACTGCTGAATCGCCTGCTCGAGCTGATCCGCCGCTACCCCGGAGTGATCGCGGCCTTCGGCTTCGTTTCCGGCATCGCCAGCTTTATCCTGGTCGATCGACAGGAAGGCGTGGCGCGGGTGATCGCCATCGCCATGCTGATCAGCTGGATCTGGTTGATGCTGGAAAACGTCCTGAGCCGCGGCCTGGTTCGCTGGTTCGGCTTCGAGCTGCCGCCACCCGTATTGCGCTACGCGACCCAGTTGATCCACCAGGAAAGCCTGTTCTTCGTACTGCCCTTCTTCGCCATTACCACCAGCTGGAACAGCGGCCAGGCCCTGTTCACCGGTCTGCTGGGCGCCGCCGCGCTGGTGTCGATCATCGACCCGCTCTACTACAAGGTGCTGGCCCCCAGACGCTGGATCTACCTGGCCTATCACACCCTGACGCTGTTCGCGGTGCTGCTGACCGTCCTGCCCCTGATCCTGCAGTTGACCACGTCCCAGAGCTACAAGCTGGCCATGGGCGCGGCGGTGCTGTTGTCGTTCCCCAGCCTGGCGGGCGTGGTCAGCCTCAAACGCTGGTGGCGTGGCCTGCTGGTGGTGGCCCTGGCCCTGGCCCTGGGCGGTGCCGGCTGGCTGCTGCGCACCTGGGTGCCGCCCGCGACCCTCTGGCTGACCGAAACGGCCATGACCCACGAACTGGACGGCGAGCACCGCACCCCGGGGCAAGCCATCAAACAGGTCAGGGTCGCCGAATTGCGCAGCCAGGGCCTCTATGCCTACACCGCGATCAGCGCGCCGCGCGGCCTCAACGAACGCATCTACCATATCTGGCAGCGCCCCGGCGAAACCGGGGACCGGATTGCCCTGGATATCCACGGTGGACGCAAGCAAGGCTACCGCGCCTGGACCCGCAAGCAGAACTTCCCGGACAACCCCCTCGGCCCCTGGCAGGTTCGGGTGGTCACCGAGGACGGTCAGTTGATCGGTATCCTGCGCTTCCGGGTGATCGAGTAGCCTGGCCCCCACTGGAGGGCTGGGACGGTTACAATGACGACCCACGACTTTCAGCAGCCTTCGCCATGACCGAACCCGTTCGCCTCTCCAAACGCCTTGCCGAGCTGATCGCCTGCTCTCGCCGGGAAGCCGAACAATACATCGAAGGCGGCTGGGTGCTGGTCGACGGTCAGGTCATAGACGAGCCGCAGTTCAAGGTTCTGGAGCAGAAGGTCGAACTCGCCGCCGATGCACGCCTGGCGCCAGTGGAGCCGGTCACCCTGCTGCTGCACAAACCCGCCGGCATCGACACCCTGAAGGATTTCGGCGCGGCGCTGCAATTGATCAGCCCCGCCTCGCGCTGGCCGGACGACCAATCCGGCATGCGCACCCTCAAGGGCCACTTTGTCCGCCTCACTGGCGTCGCCCCCCTGGAGCAGGACGCCAGCGGCCTGGTGGTCTTCACCCAGGACTGGCGGATCGTCCGCAAGCTGACCGACGACGCCGGTAAGATCGAGCAGGAATATGTGGTCGAGGTCGCCGGCGAAATCGCCCAGCATGGGCTGAACCGGCTCAACCATGGCCTGACCTACAAGGGCTGGACCCTGCCGCCGGCCAAGGCCAGCTGGCAGAGCGAGAACCGCCTGCGCTTCGCCCTCAAGGCCGTCCAGCCCGGGCAGATCACCCAGATGTGCGCCAGCGTCGGCCTGACCCCGATGTCGATCAAGCGCATCCGCATCGGCGGGGTGCCGCTGTCCAAGGTGCAACCCGGGCAATGGCGCTATATGACCGCCGGCGAGAAGTTCTAGGCACGGCTTCGCGCCACCTCCATTTTTCGGACCCTGCCCCGGCGGCGTCCTTTTATCGAATCACCAGGACTACAGCATGATCAACAACGATGTACTGCGCAGCGTGCGCTATATGCTCGACATCAGCGACGCCAAGATAGTCGAGATCACTCGGCTCGCTGGCCACAGCCTGGACAAGGACCAGGTCAGCGCCTACCTGAAAAAAGACGAGGAAGAAGGCTACCTGGCCTGCCCCGACGAAGTGATGGCGCATTTCCTCGACGGCCTGGTGTTCTTCAAGCGCGGCAAGGACGACAAGCTGCCGGCCCACCCCATCGAATTGCCCGTGACCAACAACATGGTGCTGAAAAAGCTGCGGGTGGCCTTCGAGCTGAAGGAAGACGACCTGCACGCGATTCTCAAGGCCTCCGAGTTCCCGGTGAGCAAACCCGAGCTGAGCGCGTTGTTTCGCAAATTCGGCCACAGCAACTACCGCACCTGCGGCGACCAGCTGCTGCGCAACTTCCTCAAGGGCCTGACCCTGCGCATCCGCGGCTAGTATTTTCAGCATCCTGTCGGGTTACGCTGCGCTAACCCGACCTACGAAATGCTGGGCACACTAGGGGCGAATTCATTCGCCAGACGGGCCCCAGCGCTTCGACAAAACCCGCTGCCCCGGATTGTGCCAAGGCTTATCCGATCTACCTAAACCGCCCCCTCCTACCCTGCATGACCCGGCATTCCTCCGGCCCATGATGCCTGCGTTTCGTCCCTCGGCCGTCTAGGGTGATGGCATTCCCACTGCCTGAAGGACTCGCCATGCACCCCTACTTCTCCCTGCAAGGCCGCACGGCCCTGGTCACCGGCGGCACCCGCGGCATCGGCAAGATGATCGCCAAGGGCTTCGTCGAAGCCGGCGCCAAGGTCTACGTTTGCGCCCGCGACGCCGAGGCCTGCGCCCAGACGGCCACCGAGCTGTCGGCCTTCGGCGAATGCCACGGTCTGGCGGCGGACCTGGCCAGCGAGGAAGGGGTGCAGGCCCTGGCCAGCCAACTGGCCGGGGAAATCGATCAGCTGGACATCCTGGTGAACAACGCCGGCACCACCTGGGGCGCGCCGCTGGAAAGCTACCCGGCCAAGGGCTGGGAAAAGGTCATGCAATTGAACGTGACCGCGGTGTTCGGCTGCATCCAGCAACTGCTGCCGCTGCTGCGCAAGGCTGGCTCGGCGGCCAACCCGGCCCGGGTGATCAATATCGGCTCGGTGGCCGGCATCGCCTCCTTCGGCGAGCAGGCCTGGGCCTATGGGCCGAGCAAGGCCGCCCTGCACCAGCTGTCGCGAATCCTGGCCCGCGAGCTGGTGACCCAGCACATCAACGTCAACGTGATAGCCCCGGGGCGCTTTCCCAGCAAGATGACCCGGCATATCACCGAGGATGCCGAGGCCCTGGCCGAGGACACCGCCCTGATCCCCATGCAGCGCTGGGGCCGGGAAGAAGAAATGGCCGCGCTGGCCATCAGCCTGGCCAGCACCGCCGGCGCCTATATGACCGGCAATATCATTCCAATCGACGGCGGCTTCAGCCTCTAGCTCGCTCGCTCGCGCGGCGCGGCCTACACGGGCGCAGCTGACGGGTGTAGGCTGTGCCCTATCGCCCCGAGAGACTGCCGCCATGGGTTACCGCCGCGCCCTGCTCCTGGGCCTCGCCCTGTTCGCCCACGCCGCCATGGCGGCGCCCGCCGCCTGGTACCAGTGGCGCAGTGTCGCGGACGGCAGCCTGTTCTGCGCCCAGGTCAGCCCCGGGCCGGGCTGGGAGCAATTCGCCGGCCCCTTCGAGAATGCCAGCTGTATGGACCAGCCCGGCCGCAGCCTGCTCTAACTGTTTATCTGAGCCCGCCTGCGCCTCGCGGCCCAAGCGCGCCGGGTTATGATGCGTGCCCCTGTCCCGCGACCGCCGCCATGCCCTATTCCGTCTCGCCCATAGGTTTTATGCGCTCCTGCTTCAAGGAGAAGTTCGCCATTCCACGGCAGCCCCAGTTGGCACCGGCCGCCCGCGGCGTGCTGGAGCTCGTCGCACCCTTCGACCAGGGCGAAGCCCTCGACGGCCTGGAGCAGGTCAGCCACGTCTGGCTGCTGTTTCTGTTCCACCAGGCCCTGGAAGACAAGCCGCGGCTCAAGGTCCGACCGCCGCGCCTGGGCGGCAACAAGTCCCTCGGCGTCTTCGCCACCCGCGCCACCCACAGGCCCAACGGCATCGGCCAGTCGGTGGTCAAGCTGGAGCGGATCGAACCGGGCCGCCTCTGGCTGTCCGGCATCGACCTGCTGGACGGCACGCCGGTACTGGATATCAAGCCCTATGTGCCCTATGCCGATCGGGTCGAGTCGGCCGTCAACCGCATGGCCGACGCGGCCCCGGCCCTGATCGCGGTAAGCTGGACCGAGAACGCCCTGGTCCAGGCCCGGCAGCAGGCCCTGCGCCTGGGCGAGCCGCTGGTCGAACTGATCGAGCAGTGCCTGGCCCAGGATCCGCGCCCGGCCTACCAGGTGCCCGAACCCGAACGCCGCTACGGCACTCGGCTCTGGGATGTCGAGGTGCGCTGGCACTACCCCGAACCGACACGGATCTGCGTGCTGGACCTGTTGCCAGCCGACAGCTGAAAGCGCAGCGCAAAAAAACCCGCCATCTGGCGGGTTCTTTCGAGACGGCAAAGACCGGCTTATTTCTCGACGAAGGCGCGTTCGATCAGGTAATCGCCCGGCTCGCCCATGCGCGCGGAAATCTTCAGGCCGAAGCTGTCGAGCACGGCGCTGGTCTCGTCCAGCATGCTCGGGCTGCCGCAGATCATCGCGCGGTCGTCCTGGGGATTGATCGGCGGCAGGCCGATGTCGGTGAACAGCTTGCCGCTGCGCATCAGGTCGGTAAGCCGGCCCTGGTTCTCGAAGGGCTCACGGGTGACCGTGGGGTAGTAGATCAGCTTGTCCTTCAGGGCATCGCCGAAGAACTCGTTCTTCGGCAGGTGCTCGGTGATGAATTCGCGATAGGCCACTTCGTTCACGTAACGCACGCCGTGGATCAGGATCACTTTCTCGAAGCGCTCGTAGGTTTCCGGATCCTGGATCACGCTCATAAAGGGCGCCAAGCCAGTACCGGTGCTGAGCAGGTAGAGGTGCTTGCCCGGCAGCAGGTCGCCCAGCACCAGGGTGCCGGTGGGCTTGCGGCTGATCATGATCTCGTCGCCTTCCTTCAGGTGCTGCAGACGCGAGGTCAGCGGACCGTCCGGCACCTTGATGCTGAAGAACTCCAGGTGTTCTTCATAATTCGGGCTGGCGATCGAGTAGGCGCGCATCAACGGACGACCGTTTTCCTGCTGCAGGCCGATCATCACGAACTGGCCATTCTCAAAACGCAGACCAGGGTCACGGGTGCACTTGAAGCTGAACAGGGTGTCGTTCCAGTGATGCACACTGAGTACACGCTCGACGTTCAGGTTGCTCATGCAGCTCTCCTCAATACAGTGTCAGTGCCGGGCTGGGCACATTTGCGCGCTATTCTACGAGCGGCGACAATATCTGTTAAATGAATTATCAA
>DATDTH010000647.1:0-2854 GCA_035290985.1 Pseudomonas sp.
CAACCCTGCCCGCGCCCAAACCAATGGGTACGAGGGGCGCGATAAAGTCCATCAGCTCGAAGAAGCTCTTGCCGTTGCGCTTGCCGAACCACCAGGTGGCCAGCATCACCCCGAGCAGCCCGCCATGGAAGGACATGCCGCCCTTCCACACCTGCAGCACCAGGCTCGGGTCCTGCAGGTAGGCCTGCAGGTCGTAGAACAGTACATAGCCCAGGCGGCCGCCGAGTATCACACCCATGGCCACCCAGAACACCAGGTCCGAGAGTTTTTCCCGGCTCCAGCTGGCATCGAAGCGGTTCAACCGGCGCGACGCCAGCCACCAGGCGCCACCGATGCCGATCAGGTACATCAGGCCGTACCAGTGAATCTTGATCAGTCCCAGATCAAGGGCCACCGGGTTGATCTGCGGGTAAGGCAACATCATAAACTCCTTAAAATAGAAAACTCAGGCCCACGCAAAACAGCAGCAGGGCGAACAGACGCTTGAGCAGGCGCGGCGACAGCTTGTGCGCCAGGCGCGCGCCGAAGCGGGCGAAAAACATGCTGGTCAGGGCGATCCCGGCCATGGCAGGCAGGTAGACGAAGCCCAGGCTCCAGTCCGGCAACTGTGGATGCTCCCAACCGATCAGCATAAAGCTCAAGGCACCGGCCGCCGCGATCGGCAACCCGCAGGCCGAGGAGGTGGCCACCGCCTGCTGCATCGACACGCTGCGCCAGGTCAGGAAGGGCACACTGAGCGAGCCGCCGCCTATGCCGAAGATCGCCGAGGCCCAACCGATCAGCGAGCCGGCCGCGGCCAGACCGAGCTTGCCGGGCACCGCCCGACCAGGCTTGGGTTTCAGCTCCAGGGCCATCTGCAGCGCGATGCACAGGGCGAACACGCCGATGATCTTCTGCAACAGTGGGCCCTGGATGGCCGCCGCGGTCAGGGCGCCGATACCGGCACCGAGTAGAATCCCCAGGGTCATCCAGATGAACACAGGCCAGAGCACCGCGCCCTTGCGCTGATGCTCCAGCACCGCGTTGATCGAGGTGAAGATGATGGTGGCCAGGGAGGTGCCCACCGCCAGGTGGGTGAGAATCGCCGGTTCGAAGCCCTGGGCCGCGAAGCTGAACACCAGCACGGGCACTATGATGATGCCGCCGCCGACCCCGAACAGCCCGGCGAGCACGCCGGCACAGGCGCCCAGCAGCACATACAGCAGAAATTCCATTCCCATCCCCCACAGGCAATGGACCATGGTAACGGAAGCAGCCCTTCGGGCTCCACCGCAGGCGATCGAGCACCGCGTTTTATCGCCGCAGTCAGCGCTCGAATATTCGCCCCGACTTGGGTTAGGCTTGGGCCGCAGCGGATGCGACTGATCGGCCACCATTGCGCGGCAGAACCGGTGGCCAGGACGCTTATCGACGCTGATGACTGAGGGAGTGGTGCTATGTGTCTGATCGTATTCGCCTGGCGACCCGGCCATGCTCAACCCCTGGTACTGGGAGCCAACCGCGACGAGTTCTATGATCGCCCGACCCAGCCCCTGGCGATCTGGCCAGAGACTCAGGGCATGATCGCGGGACGCGACCTGCAGGCCGGAGGCACCTGGCTGGGGATAGGCCCGAACGGCCGTTTCGCCGCGCTGACCAATATCCGTGATCCGCGTCAGCCGCCCATCGGTCGCTCCCGGGGCGAACTCTCGACTCAGTTCCTGACCAGCGCGTTGAGCCCCGAGGCCTTTTTCGCCGAACTGATGACCAGGGCCGACGACTACGCCGGTTTCAACCTGCTGGCCGGTGACAGCCACGAGCTCTGGTTCTACAACTCCTGGGAAGGCCCCGCACAGCGGCTACCAGAAGGGCTCTATGGACTGTCCAACGCCCAGTTGGACACCCCCTGGCCCAAAGTGCTGCGGGCCAAGGCCGCCCTGGCCGCCTGCCTGCGCGACCCGCAACCGGCGGCGCTGCTGGCGCTGCTGGGCGATCCGCAGCAGGCCGACCCGGCCAGCCTGCCGGATACCGGCATAGGCCCGGATACCGAGCGCCTGCTCTCGAGCGCCTTTATCGCCAGCCGCAGCTACGGCACCCGCGCCAGCACGGCGCTGATCGTCCAGGCCGACGGCTCGCGGCAGATAGTCGAGCGCAGCTACGGCCCCCATGGCGCGCATCTGGGCGATATCAGCCTGGGCGGCCCCGCCAGCCGGCCGCGCACGGACGCCCAGTTGCGCCTTCCGGTGAACGCCGACTAGCGCCGGCTGGGCGCCCCCCCCCCCTTTAAGCCTCGGCCCCCAAGAATTAAACTGGGCCGCGGCTTTTTCAGCTTTCATTGGACTCGCAAAAGGACTTCTGCATGCAACTCGTTCGTGGCCAACGCCTGCCCCTCGGCGACCTGATCGGCACCGGTCAGCGCTTCCAGATCGGCCTGAATGCCCGCGTCGGCGGTGGCACGCCGGACTTCGCCTGTTTCGGCCTGGATGCCGCCGGCAAGCTGGCGGACGAACGCTACATGACCTTCTTCAACCAGCCCCAGAGCCCCTGCGGCGGCGTCAGCCTGCAGCCCGCCAGCGACGATGCCTGCCTGTTCGCCTTCGATCTGCAGCGCCTGCCGGCCAGCATCCAGCGCCTGGTGATCACCGCCACCGTGGACGCACCCGCAAGCATGGGCCAGTTGAACAGTGGCCACCTGCGCTTTCTCGACGGCCCCCTAGAGACCGGCCGTTTCGAGCTCAAAGGCAGCGACTATGCCGCCGAGCGGGCGCTGATGCTGCTGGAGTGCTACCGCAAGGACGGCCAGTGGCGGATCTCGGTCAATGGCCAGGGCTTCAATGGCGGCCTGGCCGCCCTGGTCGAGCATTTCGGCGGCGAG
>DATDTH010000648.1:0-4841 GCA_035290985.1 Pseudomonas sp.
CGAACAGGCCCATTGCGGCTATCGATTGGTATAAAGCGCCACGCAAGACCAGGGGCGCGCACTGGCAAAACGCGCCCGGCCCTTGCGGCCGCCGCCGCGAACCGGGAAGCTAGGGTTCCTGTAGCCACTGAACGGCGAGGCCTGGCCTTGGATTGGCAAACCCTGCTTACCCGCGAACGACTCGGCAAACCGGTGCACAGCGCCGACGAACTGGGCCGCAGCCCCTTCCACAAGGACCACGACCGGATCATCTTTTCCGGGGCCTTTCGCCGCCTGGGGCGCAAGACCCAGGTGCATCCGGTGTCCAGCAACGACCATATCCACACCCGCCTGACCCACTCCCTGGAGGTCAGCTGTGTCGGCCGCTCCCTGGGCATGCGGGTCGGTGAGGTGCTGCGTGACGAGCTGCCCGACTGGTGCGCGCCGTCCGACCTGGGCATGGTCGTGCAGTCAGCCTGCCTGGCCCACGACATCGGCAATCCGCCCTTCGGCCACTCCGGCGAAGACGCCATCCGCCACTGGTTCCAGCAGGCCGCCGGGCGCGGCTGGCTGGATGCAATGAGCGAAGCCGAGCGCAATGATTTCCTGCACTTCGAAGGCAACGCCCAGGGTTTCCGCGTGCTCACCCAGCTGGAATACCACCAGTTCGACGGCGGCACCCGCCTGACCTACGCGACCCTCGGCACCTACCTCAAGTACCCCTGGACCGCTCGCCATGCCGACTCTCTGGGTTACAAGAAGCACAAGTTTGGCTGTTACCAGAGCGAGTTGCCCCTGCTCGAGCAGATCGCCCACAAGCTGGGCCTGCCGCAGCTAGAGGAGCAGCGCTGGGCCCGTCACCCCCTGGTCTACCTGATGGAGGCCGCGGACGATATCTGCTACGGCCTGATCGACCTGGAAGACGGCCTGGAAATGGAACTGCTGGAGTACGCCGAAGTCGAGTCCCTGCTGCTCAACCTGGTCGGCGACGACCTCCCGGAAACCTACCGTCAGTTGGGCCCCAAGGATTCCCGTCGGCGCAAGTTGGCGATCCTGCGCGGCAAGGCCATCGAGCACCTGACCAACTCCGCCGCCCGGGCCTTCGTCGAGCAGCAGGACAGCCTGCTCGCCGGGACCCTGGAAGGCGACCTGGTCGAGCACATGCACGGCCCGGCCAAGCGCTGCGTGCTGGAAGCCAAGGCCATGGCCCGGGAGAAGATCTTCCAGGACAAACGCAAGACCCTGCACGAGATCGGCGCCTACACCACCCTGGAAATCCTGCTGAATGCCTTCTGCGGCGCAGCCCTGGAGCAGCATGGTGGTCGCACACCGTCGTTCAAGAACCGACGCATCCTCGACCTGCTCGGCGGCAACGCACCGGACCCACAGTGGCCGTTGCACCGCGCCTTCCTGCGCATGATCGATTTTATCGCCGGCATGACCGACAGCTACGCCACCGAGATGGCCCGGGAAATGACCGGACGCTCGAGCCCGGTATGAGCCAATGAAGCCCCTGCCACGCTGGCACGACGGACCGACTGCCTGGGGCCCGGCCCTGATTGCGGGCCTTGGCTGCGCCCTACCCCTGCTGCTCGGGTTGTTCAGCGCCCACCCGGGTTTTCTCTGGGCCGCCGCGGGCGCCTTCCAGGCCGCCCAGGCCAATCCGCTGCACCGCTTCGGCATGTTGCGCCTGCTGCTGCTGACCGGCCTGGGCGCCTGCAGCGCCGGCCTGGGTTTCTGGGCCGCGACCGAAGCGCTGCTGAGCCTGACGCTGTTCGCCGGCTACGGTTTCCTGCTGGCCTGGCTGCAGCGCTTCGGCGCCGAAACCGGCAAGCTCGGCTTCGGCCTGGTGGTCTGCCTGTGCCTGGGCCAGGGTCAGCACGACCTCGGCAACCTGAGCAACGCCTATGCGGTGGCCGCGCTCTTCGTCCTCGGAGGCCTCTGGGTCGCCCTGCTCGCCTTCGGCCTGCGCGGCCTGCATGGCTTGCGCACCTGGCCGTACATGCCTCGCCTGCTCAGCCTGCTCAAGGTGCTGCGTCGCCATGCCCGGCGCCTGCCCCGGCGGCAATGGCGCCTGCATGCCCTGGGCTGCACCCTGGCCCTGGGCCTGGCCGGCCTGGCGGTCAACCTGGCCCAGCTGCCACGGGGCTACTGGTTGACCCTGACGCTGGTCACCACCCTGCAACTGGAATTCCAGGGCAGCCTGGTACGCGCCCTGCAGGTCAGCCTCGGCAGCCTGGCGGCGGCCTGCCTGCTGATCTTTCTCGGCCATAGCCTGCAGAGCCCACCGCTGATGGTAGCGACCATGCTGCCGCTGATCGCCCTCTGCCGCGCCCTGCAAGCCAACCACTACGGCCTGTTCGTGGCCCAGACCACCCTGTGTTTCGTGCTGCTGGCCGAAAGCCTGTCCCAGGATTGGCAACTGGCCCAGGTGCGCCTGCTCAATGCACTGTTCGGCGTGGTGTTGGCCCTGCTGGTCGCCCTGCTGGTGCATGGCCTTCATCAGTACCTGCGGCAACGCCAGGCACGCCCGGCGACCGATCCGTCCGCCCCACAATCGGGGCAGAGTCAGCCCTGATGCCGCTTGCCTGGCGATTGCGCGCGCCGCCTGCAAACATTGTTCGCAGTTCATGATCGGCCTCACTATGCTTTCGAGGTCCGCTGAGTAAGCCATGGAGTGACGCGCGATGCCCAGAACCGCCCGAGCCAGAGATCGCCGCTTTCCCCTCCACGTTCATATCAGCGCCCTCTTCACCCTGCTCCTGCTGCTCACCGGCGTGGTGCTGGGGCTGTTCAATTATCACCAGACCAGCACGATCATCTTCTCCAGCAGCGAGAAGCTGTTCAGCCGCATCCAGCAGGAGGTACACCAGGACCTGCGGAGCACCTACACGCCGATTCGTCACCTGCTCAGCCTGCTGGCCCTCGACTCGGCGATCGGCGCCCGCTCCCTGGAACAGCGTATGCCCCTGCTCGCACCCTTCGCCCAGGCGTTGCGCGACAACCCCAAGCTGACCTCGCTCTACCTGGGCGATGCAAGCGGCAGCTTCTTCATGGTCCGCCACCTGCGCAACGCGGCCATCAAGACCGCCGTCGACGCGCCGCCTGGGGCGACTTTCCAGCTCTGGTCGATCGAGCGCGACGGCAGCACGACCGCGGCCAGCCACCTGTTCTTCGATGCCGCCTTGCAGCCAATCGATCGCCGCCAGCGCCCCCAGGAAAACTACGACCCGCGCCTGCGCAACTGGTACCAGAGCGCCCGCGCCGGCAGCGCACCTATCACCACCGCACCCTATGTGTTCTTTTCCAGCGGCGAGATCGGTACCACCCTGGCCCGGCGCGTCGGTGAGACCGGGGTGCTGGCCGCCGACCTGACCCTGGCCGACCTGTCCGCGACCCTCGCCGGTCACAGGGTCACTCCCGCCACCGAAGTGGTGCTGTTCGATCCGGCCGGCAATGCCGTAGCCTATCCCGACAGCGACCGCCTGATCGTGCGCAACGGCACGGCGCACCTGGCCAAGGCCCGCGATCTTCACCCGGCGCTAGGCGCCTTCCTCGATCAGGCCAGAGCGCCCGACCAGGCGCCAGGCAGCCTGACCCTGGGCAAGCGCCGCTGGGTGACCGCCCTCAGCCAGTTACCGGAGGGCGGTCCCCAGGGCCTGCAATTGGCCCTGCTGGTCCCCGAGGATGAACTCTTGGCCGATGCCTATCGAATTCGCTGGCAGGGCGCGCTGATCACCTTGACCATTCTGTTGCTGTGCCTGCCCCTGGGCTGGCTCAGTTCGCGACTGATCGTCAAACCGCTGCGCGCCCTGGTGCTGGAGGCCGAGGCCATTGGCCGTTTCCAGTTCGAGCACCCGGCCAGTGGCCGCTCGCCGGTTCTGGAGGTGGATCAGTTGGCCCTGTCCATGGCGCGAATGAAAGACACCCTGTCCAGCTTCCTGGAGATCACCGCCAGCCTGTCCGCCGAGACCCGTTTCGATGTCCTGATCAAGCGGGTGCTGCAGGAAACCGTGGACATCAGTGGGGCAAACGGCGGGCTGCTGTACCTGCTGGACCCCGACAGTGGACACCTGGAGCCCCAGGGCCTGTTCCTCGGCGGCACCCAGCACAGTATCGATGTCCACCATATACCCGACTATGCCCGGGACGACAGCGGAGCTCCCGCCTGGCTGCGACAGCCGGCCAGCGGCGGCGCCAGCGCGGTGACCTCCCTCGGCTTCGATCAGGCCGGCGAGTTCAAGAGCCTGCTGCACACCCTCGACAGCCCGCGCGTGCACCTGGTCGCCACCGGCTTGCACAATCGCCGCGGCGACACGGTCGGCGTGCTGGTGCTGCTGCACCGCGACAACGGCGATGCGGCGGACCTGGCCATGCAGCGCCCCGAACGCATTGCCTTCGTCGAGGCGGTCTCCGGGATGGCGGCGCTGTGCATCGACAGCCAGCGCCTGCTGGAAAAACAGAAGCAGTTGCTGGATGCCTTCATTCAACTGATCGCTGGCGCCATCGACGCCAAGAGCCCTTATACCGGCGGCCATTGCCAGCGCGTGCCCGAACTGACCCTGATGCTCGCCCAGGCGGCTGCCGACAGCGACCTAGCGCCGTTCCGTAACTACCGGCCCAGCGCCGAGGACTGGGAAGCCCTGCACACCGCCGCCTGGCTGCACGATTGCGGCAAGGTCACCACCCCGGAGTACGTGGTGGACAAGGCGACCAAGCTGGAGACCCTGTACGACCGCATCCACGAGGTCCGCATGCGCTTCGAGGTGCTCAAGCGCGATGCCTGGATCGGCTACTGGCAGGGCCGCGCCGAAGGCGAGCTGGAACCCGGTCTCGCCGCGCGCCGCGACCAGCAACTGGCG
>DATDTH010000649.1:0-10779 GCA_035290985.1 Pseudomonas sp.
CGGCCTGGTCTCGGCCGACGCCAGCGCCACCACCATCCAGATCGAGTTCACCCTCGCCCAGGACGACTCGCCGGCCATGCTCCAGGCCTACCAGGCGATAGTGGCGATCACCGACCAGGTCAGAAGCCATGAGCGCCTCTACCTGAGCGGCCCGCCGATGATCGCCTCGCAGACCGCCGCGAACATGGAGCAGGACAACCAGACCCTGCTGCCCATGGTGTTGCTGGTGATAGTGGCGGTGCTGCTGATCAGCTTCGGCCGCCTGCAAGGGGTGGTGGTGCCCATGCTGATCGCCATCCTCAGCCTGATCTGGACCCTCGGCCTGATGGCCGCCTTCGGCGTGAAGCAGAACATCATCACCTCGATGATGCCGGTCTTCATCATCTCCATCGCGGTCTGCGATGCCATCCATTTCCTCGCCGACTACTACCGCCACCTGCCGCCCAACCCGGATCGCCCGGCGCGCATCGCCGCGGCACGCGCCAGCATGGTCCAACTGTTCTGGCCCATGCTGATCACGTCCCTGACCACCCTGGTGGGCTTCCTCTCGCTGGCCTGGACCCAGGTCACCTTCATCCTCGAATTCGGCCTCTTCACCGGCCTGGGCGTGCTGTTCGCCTGGTTGATCACCATGCTCTTCCTGCCGGCCATCCTGGTCCTGTGGAAGGCCAAGCCGCCGCGCCATGGCCTGCTGCAGAGCGACCTGCTCGCGCGTATCACCGCCGGCATGGGCCGTTTCGCCCGCTTCGGCAAGCAACTGGCGCTGAGCATGCTGGTGCTGGTGCTGATCGGCGGCTGGTTCGTGGTGGAAAACCTCGAGGTAGACAACCAGGTCATCGGTTATTTCGAGCCGGACAGCCGAATTCGCGTGGACGACGCGGCAATCAACGCCAAGTTCGGCGGCACCACGCCGATCAGCATCCTGGTCGAGAGCCAGACCCTGGACAGCTTCAAGAACCCCGAGGTGCTGCGCGCCATCGAGCAGATCCAGCAGCACCTGCGCGAGCAGCCGCTGGTGGGTTATACCTATTCGCCGGCCGACTTCGTCAAGCGCCTGCACCAGGTGACCCAGGATGAGTTCACCCCAGCGAACTACCGGCTGCCCGACGACCTGAGCACCAGCCTGCTGGCGCAGTATTACCTGCTCTATGAAAACGCCAACGGCCGCGATCTGTTCGACGTGCTCGACCGGCGCTTCCAGAATGGCCGGGTGCTGGCGATCCTGCACAGTGACCGCTCTTCCGACGTCAGCCAGGTCATGCAGAGCACCCTGGCCCATGCGGTCAAGGTCCTACCACCCGGCATGACCGTGCGGGTGTCCGGCTATGGCGAAATACTGGTGGCCACCACCGACGCCGTGGTCTGGGGTCAGGTGCAAAGCCTGCTGCTGGCCACCCTGATCATCGCCCTGATGGTCATGTTCAGCTTCCGCTCGGTGCGCCTGGGCCTGCTCGCGCTGCTGCCGCTGGTCTTCACCCTGGTGGGGATCTTCAGCCTGATGGCCTGGACCGGCACCGACCTGGACATCGGCACCTCGATCATCGCGGCGATCTCCTTCGGCATCGGCATCGACTACGCCATCCATGTGATCGCCGCCCTGCACAGCAGCCAGGGTCCGGACCCGCGGGCGGTGATCCAGCAGGCCCTGGGGCAATGCGGCAAGCCGATCCTGATCAACACCCTGGCCCTGGGGTTGGGCTTCCTGGTGCTGAGCCTGTCGGGCTACCAGGCCCTGGTCAACCTGGGCTATTTCATCGCCCTGACCATGTTGCTCAGCGCCCTGTTCGCCCTGCTGGTGCTGCCCGCCTTCGTCACCACCGAGCGGCAGCCCCGTCCCGTCCTGCAGGGAGTCGAGCCCGCCAATGCCTAAGTCCTGGCTGCTGCTGTTGTGCCTGGCGGCGCCGCTGGCCGGTGCCGACGACTGGCTGGCGCTGACCCTCTACCCCGGCGGCAGTGTCTACCAGCCCCCCCATCTGCGCACGCTGGTGGGGGCCACCCAGAATCTCTGGTCCCTGCAGGATGCCCAGGGCCGTACGCCACTCAAGGCCCTGGACAGCCTGGCGACCAGCAATGCGATAGTGGTGCAGGGTGATGACGTGCGCTTCCGGCGCCTGATTGAACCGGCCGAACTCGACCCGGCCGGGCTGCGGACCCTGGCCGACCTGGTCGAGCAGCACCCCGTACTGGGCCCCCGGGTGATCACCGGCGCCCTGGACGGCACGCATTTCTGGTTCCGCCTGGCCCAGCCTTACACCCAGGCCGAACAAGCCGAGCTGCTGGACCGTTACGCCAGCCAGTTGGCCGGCGCCTTCGGCCCGCAGTGCCGGGTCGAGCCGGGGGCTCAGGGCGCGCTGGCCGGACTGCACCTGACCGAATGGGGCCTGAGCGCCGACAGCGAGGTGCCGCCGCCGGTCGAGACCCTCAAGCGCCTGGACCGTCTCGCCGGCCAGTTGCGCCAGGACATGCTGCTGGCGTACTCGGCCGCCGACCTGCTGGCCTACCTGAAGAACGTGCTGAACCAGGAGCACGGCCTGCCCGCCAGCGACGACGAAGTCGCCCAGCTCTACATGATCGCCGAGAGCCTGCGCAGCCGTGACCTGCAGGACCTGGCCCGACCGAATTTCCAGCGCCTGAGCCTGGTGGCCCTGGGCAGGACGGTGCCACCGGCACCGACGCTCGACGGCTACCGCGCCAGCACCACGGCGGCCTGGTCCGCCCGCCCCAATAGCTACCTCATCGTGGATTGCCGTTAAGGAGTATTTTCATGCGCACGCTTTTCTGCAGCCTCGCCCTGCTGCTGGCCCTGCCGGCCCTGGCCGAGAGCCCCGACCCCACCGCCGTCATGCAGGCCGTCAGGGACCGCGACGAAGGCCGGGATCGCCGCTCCGAGGTGACCCTGGAGCAGACCATGGCCGATGGTTTCGTCCGTGAACGCAACCTGCTGATGCACGAGAAGGAGTACGGCCAGGAACGCAAATCCACCGTCTACTTCACCGCCCCCAGCGACACCGCCGGCACCGGCATCCTGATGTACAGCTACCCCGAGGCGACGGCCCGGGAGGATGATCAGTGGCTCTACCTGCCCGCCCTGCGCAAGACCCGGCGGATCGCCAGCAACGCCAAGGATGGCCCCTTCCTCGGCACCGACTTTTCCTTCGCCGATATCGAGCGCATGCGCGTCGGCGATTACCAGTACCGCTACCTGCGCAGCGAGGAGCTGAACGGCCGGCCGGTGCACGTGCTCGAGGCGAGCACCGCGGACGGCCTGGAAAACCCGCGCACCGGCTACAGCCGCCGGGTGGTCTTCATCGACCAGGAGCGCCACCTGATCCTGCGCGATGAGTTCTTCCGCGGCGGTCGGCAGATCAAGACCTTCGAGGTGCTCGGCGTCGCCCAGATCGAGGGCTACTGGACAGTCACCGAGTCGCTGATGAGCAACCTGGTGGAAGGCGGCAGCACCCGCCTGGTAAGGGCCCAGGCCGACTACAACCTGGACCTGTCGGACAATGACTTCACCGAACGCGCCCTGCGCAACGGGATTCGCTGATGCGCTGTTTGTCTCTGGCCCTGCTGGCCCTGAGCCTGCCGCTGGCGGCGGCGCCCGCCCTGAGCAACCGCGGTCACCTCGAGGACAGTTACCACAGCAACGTCACCGGCACCGACAGCCAGGGCCATCGCCTGCAGGCCCTGCTGGAGAGCCGCGTCAGCGCGGGTGACTGGTCCCTGGATACCGTGTTGCTCGGACGCTACCGCAGCCAGTACCAGGGTGACGACGGCCGCCTGGAAGACCGCATGGCCAGTGACCAGGACCTGCGCGAGGCCTATGTCACCTGGGCCGGCGAGCGCTGGCAATGGCGCCTGGGCCAGCAGCAGGTCGCCTGGGGCCGTGGCGACTATTTCCGCCTGGTGGACGTGCTCAACCCCCTGGACCTGCGCGAGTTCCTGCTTCCCTACCTGGAGGACTATTCCCTCGGCCGGCAGACCCGGCCGATGGCCGTGGTCGAGTTCTACGGCGAGGCCATGGAGCAGCAGTGGGTGCTGGCGCCGCGGGTGAAAAAGACCCGCTTCGCTCCGCCCGGCAGCGACTTCGCCATGCTGGGCCTGCCCTATGGCCTGCCGGAGGAACAGGACGATCATGAGCGCCCGGACATCGGCTGGCGTGGCAAGACCCTGGTCGGGAGTACCGACCTGGATTTCTACCTGTTCGACGGCCTGAGTCCCGACCCGGTCTACCTGCCGGAAGCCGGCGAACTGGTGGAGGGCCAGCGCCGACGCAGCCTGGTCGGCGCTTCCTTCGCCCGGCCGCTGGGCAAATGGGTGGTGCGCGGTGATCTGGTGCACCTGTTCCACGAACCGCTGCAGACCCCCGAGGGCGTGGAGGACGTGGCCAAGTCCGCGGCCCTGCTCGGCCTGGACCTGGTCCGCAACGAGTGGACCCTGAACCTGCAGGCGACCGTCAGCCGCCGCCACGGCGCGCCGGACAGCCTGGAGCACCCCACCGGCTGGGAAGCCTCGGTGGCCATCCTGAAGGACTGGTCGAAACAGCGGCTGAATGCCGAACTGCTCTGGCTCTACAACCATGAGGCCCAGAGCAGCCATATGCTCAAGGCCAACCTGGGCTATCGGCCCTGGAACCAGTGGTATGTGGAAACCGGGGTGATCGGCTTCAGCGGCGGCCAGGCCACCCAGTACGGCCAGTTCGACCAGCAGGACCGGGTGTATTTGCAGGTACGGCGGGATTTCAGTTTTTGAACCCAACCCGAAAATTAAAAAACGCGTCGGGGCAGACCGCCCGGACGCGTTTTTTTATGGGAGCAACAAAAGGTAGCTCAGGTCGTTTTTCAACAACCGGGAACAGGCCGTTGAAAAACCTAGGCGAGGCAACGCAGGTAGTTTTTCAGACCTTGTGGTAAAGCTGGCTGCCCTGTGCCTTGAACTCGGCGGCCTTGGCCTGCATGCCCGCGTCGGCCTCGGCATCCAGGTCGAGGGCAGCGATGCGCTGCTCTTCGGCATAGACCCGCACTTCCTGGGTGATCTTCATCGAGCAGAACTTCGGCCCGCACATGGAGCAGAAGTGCGCGACCTTGGCCGAGTCCTTGGGCAGGGTCTCGTCGTGGTAGGCCCGCGCCGTGTCCGGGTCCAGGCCGAGGTTGAACTGGTCCTGCCAGCGGAACTCGAAACGCGCCTTGGACAGGGCGTTGTCGCGAATCTGCGCCCCCGGGTGCCCCTTGGCCAGGTCGGCCGCGTGGGCGGCGATCTTGTAGGTGATGATCCCGGTCTTCACGTCATCCTTGTTCGGCAGGCCCAGGTGTTCCTTGGGCGTGACGTAGCAGAGCATGGCGCAGCCGAACCAGCCGATCATGGCCGCGCCGATTCCCGAGGTGATGTGGTCGTAGCCCGGGGCGATGTCGGTGGTCAGCGGGCCCAGGGTGTAGAACGGCGCCTCGTCGCAACACTCCAACTGCTTGTCCATGTTCTCCTTGATCAGCTGCATGGGCACGTGGCCTGGGCCTTCGATCATGGTCTGCACGTCGTGCTTCCAGGCGATCTTGGTCAGCTCGCCGAGGGTCTCCAGCTCGCCGAACTGGGCTTCGTCGTTGGCGTCGGCGATCGATCCCGGACGCAGGCCGTCGCCCAGGGAGAAGCTGACGTCATAGGCCTTCATGATCTCGCAGATGTCTTCGAAATGCGTGTAGAGGAAGTTTTCCTTGTGGTGCGCCAGGCACCACTTGGCCATGATCGAACCGCCGCGGGAGACGATGCCGGTGACCCGCTTGGCGGTCATGGGCACGTAGCGCAGCAGCACGCCGGCATTGATGGTGAAATAGTCCACGCCCTGCTCGGCCTGCTCGATCAGGGTGTCGCGGAACAGCTCCCAGGTCAGTTCCTCGGCCGCGCCGTCGACCTTCTCCAGGGCCTGGTAGATCGGCACTGTGCCGATCGGTACCGGCGAGTTGCGGATGATCCACTCGCGGGTCTCGTGGATATGCTTGCCGGTGGACAGGTCCATCACGGTGTCCGAGCCCCAGCGGATGCCCCAGGTCAGCTTGGCCACTTC
The DNA here is from genome assembly GCA_035290985.1 of Pseudomonas sp. Classification (GTDB taxonomy): domain Bacteria; phylum Pseudomonadota; class Gammaproteobacteria; order Pseudomonadales; family Pseudomonadaceae; genus Aquipseudomonas. Next base: position 6,059 of record DATDTH010000649.1, read on the forward strand.
TTCCTCGATGGAGGAGCCCAGGGCGCTGTTGCCGATATTGCCGTTGATCTTCACCAGGAAGTTGCGGCCGATGATCATCGGCTCCAGTTCCACGTGGTTGATGTTCGCCGGAATGATGGCGCGACCGCGGGCGATTTCCTCGCGCACGAACTCGGGCGTGATGATTTTCGGCACGCTGGCGCCGAAGCTATGGCCGGCGTGCTGCTGGTCCAGCAGGCCGGCGGCACGGGCCACTTCCAGCTTCATGTTTTCGCGGATGGCGACGTATTCCATCTCGGCGGTGATGATGCCCTGGCGGGCGTAGTGCATCTGGCTGACGTTGGCGCCGGGTTTGGCGCGGCGCGGGCTGTTGACGTGGGCGAAACGCAGCTTGGTCAGTTCGGCGTCGGCCAGGCGCGCCTGGCCGAAGTTCGAGCTCAGGCCCGGCAGGCGCTCGGTGTCGCTACGGGACTCGATCCAGGGCGAACGCACGTCGGCCAGGCCCTTGCGCACATCGATGGTCACATTCGGGTCGGTGTAGGGACCCGAGGTGTCGTAGACCACGACCGGGGCGTTGATCTCGCCACCGAAGTCGGTGGGGGTCACGTCCAGGCTGATCTCGCGCATGGGCACGCGGATGTCCGGGCGGGAGCCGGGCACGTAGATCTTCTGGGAACGGGTAAAGGGCTGGACGGACTGTTGGTCGACCTGGGCGCTGTCGCTCAGGTTCTGTTTTTGTTGTGTGCTCATCGGGGAACGCTCCACGGAATCAGCCAAGGCAAAGAGGCATGGTTTGTCGGAGCGAATCTGCAGGGGCGGCGTGAAGAACGCACCGGAGTCGGTGCCAGAAGACCCGCCGGAGGCGAGCACTCTTGTTCCCTACGCAGGCTTTAACCTGATCAGGTTCAACGGGATCCGGAATCATCCGATCTCAGCCTCCGACTCGAGGCACCCCGACAAGAACCCGGCCAGTCTAATCAAGCCGGGCCGATAAAACCAACCCGGGGGTCAAAAAACCCGACCAGCCCGTCGGAAAATGACGAAACGGACCGCGGCGGCCGCCATCGACTCTCCATTGTTGCGGCGAAGCAACATAGCTTGTTGCAAACTACCCGGCCAAGCCACTCAGTGCGCTTGACCCTCCAGGCCGCGGGACTTAGCCTTGCGGGTCTTATCCGCCGCTTATCGAATCAGGATTGCCCCATGCTGCGCAGACTCTCGCTGGCACTCGCCGTGGCCGCCGCTTCCAATGGACTGGCCTGGGCGGAAGAAGCCCCTATCTCGGCCAAGACGGACTTGATCACCGTCTATCAGGAGGCCGCCAGCAACAACGCCGACCTGGCCGCCGCCCGCGCCGATTACCAGGCGCGCCGCGAAGTCGTGCCCCAGGCCCGTGCCGGTCTGCTGCCGAACCTGTCGGCCGGTGCCGGCCTGAGCGACACCCGTACCGAGCTGGATGAGCCCTCCGCCAGCAGCTCGCGCAGCGGCATGCTCTACCAGGCCAACCTCAGCCAGCCGCTGTTCCGCGCCGACCGCTGGTTCCAGCTGCAGGCCGCCGAAGCCACCAGCGAACAGGCCGCCCTCGAGCTGTCCGCCACCGAACAGGACCTGATCCTGCAGAGCGCCGAAGGCTACTTCGCCGTGCTGCGTGCCCAGGACAACCTGGCCGCCACCAAGGCCGAGGAAGCCGCTTTCAAACGTCAGCTGGACCAGGCCAACGAGCGCTTCGATGTCGGCCTCTCGGACAAGACCGACGTGCTCGAAGCCCAGGCCGGCTTCGACACCGCCCGGGCCAACCGGATCATTGCCCAGCGCCAGGTGGAGGATGCCTTCCAGGCCCTGATCACCCTGACCAACCGCGAACACAATGCCCTCGAAGGCATCCAACACAGCCTGCCGGTGCTGGCGCCGACGCCGAACGATGCCAAAGCCTGGGTCGACACCGCGGCGGCACAGAACCTCAACCTGCAGGCCAGCAACTACGCGGTCGAAGCGGCCGAAGAAACCTTGCGCCAGCGCAAGTCCGGCCATGCGCCGACCCTGGATGCGGTGGCCAGCTACCAGAAGGGCGACAACGATAGCCTGGGCTTCAGCAACAGCGGCGCCAGCCCGGTCCGCTACGGCAGCGATGTGGAACAACGCAGCATCGGCCTGCAGCTGAACATCCCGCTGTACAGCGGCGGCCTGACCAGCTCCCAGGTGCGCGAGTCCTACCAGCGCCTGAACCAGAGCGAACAACTGCGCGAAAGCCTGCGCCGCCAGGTGGTGCAGAACACCCGCAACCTGCACCGCGCGGTGAATACCGACGTCGAGCAGGTCCAGGCCCGCAAGCAGTCGATCATCTCCAACCAGAGTGCCCTGGAAGCCACCGAAATCGGCTACCAGGTCGGCACGCGCAATATCGTCGACGTGCTCGACGCCCAGCGCCAGCTGTTCAGTTCGGTGCGCGACTACAACAACGCGCGCTACGACTACATCCTCAATAACCTGCGCCTGAAGCAGGCCGCCGGCACCCTGAGCCCCACCGACCTGGAAGCCCTGGGCAGCTTCCTCAAGCCGGACTACAACCCGGACAGCGACTTCCTGCCGCCGGACCTGGCCAAGGCCGCCGAGAATCGGTTGAACGGCAACAACGACTTCTAGTCGCGCAGGCAGCCGAAATGAACCCGACTCCGGTCGGGTTTTTTATGGGTGCGCCAGGCATGGGCTAAGCCCAGGGAAAACGGCAACTAGAGGCCGATAGCGTATTTATCGAGAATGGCGTCAAGGGTTCCGCGTTCGATAAGCCGTTTCAGCCCCGCATTGAAGCGCTCGAACTTTTCCGGGGTGACTTTCTTGCGCGAAAACGCAATGAAATACTGCGCCTTGCCGATTTCGCCTACCGCCTTTACGCCGGCGATCCCGCCCTTCTTCAGCAGGTAGAAACCCACATCGCGATTCATGACCGCCAACCCCTCGCTCCCGTAGCGGCCGGAAACCAGCTTTTGCAGGAGCCGCTCGTTGTTCAGTTCGATCTGCAGCTGGACAGCCGTAACCCCCTTGATCGCGTCTTGCAAAACGGTCTGGGTTCCCGAGGGGCCATAGACCCCGACCATCCGACCGGACAGGTCCCGCGCCTCTCGATACAGGAACGGATTGGTGCTCAGCGCGAACACGCCGTAGGCCGTGTCCACCACCGGCTCACTGAAGTAAAACAGGGCTTCCCGCTCGGTGGTTTTCAACAGGGACAGAATGCCGTCCAGCTCGCCCTCCTCCGCCTTCGCCATGGCACGCCGGGTCGGCAGTACCTCGATCCGGCAGCTCGCGCCGATTTCCGCACAGACCGCCAGGGTCACCTCGGGGAAAGGCCCGCTGAGCTTGCCGTCTTCAACAATGCTGAAGGGCGGAAAGGTATCGGTGGTCACAAACTGAAAAAAATCGGCCGCCACGACAGGCGAGGTGACAAGCGTCAGGCTCAGCGCGGCTATATAGATTCTCGGCCTCATCGGGTTTCCGTGAGTGAAGGGCGGGCTCTAGCTCAGCGTAGATGGTGGCTCTCATCCACGCTTCGCTAAACGCTGCTCCAACCCCTCGAGCAGGCGCGCCAGCGCGCCCTGATTGGCCCGCAGCACGGCGAGGCCGGCCTGGCCCATGCCCTCGGCGGTCGCGCCATCGGCCCACAGCTGCCGCAGCGCTTCGGCCAGGCCGGTCGCGTCCCGCACTTCCCCCAGGGCACCGGCCTGGCGCAGTTGCGCGGCGATCTCGAGGAAATTGAACAGGTGCGGACCACTGAGCACAGGCTTGCCCAGGGCCGCTGGCTCCAGCAGGTTATGCCCGCCGTTCGGCACCAGGCTGCCGCCGACCAGGGCGAGGTCGGCCAGGGCATAGAGAAACAGCAGTTCGCCCATGGTGTCACCGAGCAGCACCGCCGTCCCCGGCTCGACCGCTTCACCCAGGGAACGCCGCCGCGTGACGAAACCGGCCTGCCGGCACAGCTCGAACACCGCGCCGAAGCGTTCGGGGTGCCGCGGCACCAGGATCAGCAAGGCATCCGGATGCCGCGCCAGCAGCTGTCGGTGAGCCGTCAGGACCAGCTCGTCCTCGCCGGCATGGGTGCTGGCAGCTATCCATACCGGGCGCCCGGCGGCCTTCCACTGGGCGCGCAGCGCGGCGGCACGCAGGGGCAGTTCGGGATCGATCTGCAGGTCGAACTTGATCGAGCCGGTGACTGCGACGCAGGCCGGGCGCGCGCCGAGACTACGAAAGCGCTCGGCCTCCACCTCGGTCTGCACCGCGATCCAGCTCAGTTGCGCGAGCATGGGTGCCGTCAGCTTGGCGAAGCGCCCATAGCCCCGGGCTGATCGCTCGGACAGCCGCGCATTGGCCAGCACCACCGGAATGCCGCGCCGCGCGCATTGCTGGATATGGTTGGGCCACAGCTCGGTTTCCATGATCACCGCCAGCCTGGGCCGGACCCGCTGGAGAAAACGCGCCGCAGCCCAGGGCAGGTCGTAGGGCAGGTAGCAGTGCTGCACCGAGTCGCCGAACAGCGCGCGGATCCGCTCGGAACCGGTGGGGGTCATGCAGGTGACGGTGATCGGCAGGTGCGGATAACGGGCCTGCAATGCCCGGATCATCGGCGCCGCGGCGATGCTCTCACCCACCGACACCGCATGCACCCAGATCCCGCCGGGTTGCAGGGGCGGCAGGCCCAGGGCGAACCGCTCGCCGATGCGCCGGCGGTAGGCCGGCGCGCGCCAGCT
>DATDTH010000650.1:0-7138 GCA_035290985.1 Pseudomonas sp.
ACGGGTGCGGCCATTGCCGGCCGCGCGGGTCAGTCTATTCGGTCTTGCTGGCCTGCTGGGCTTTCCAGGCCTGGAACTCGGCACGCTCGGCGCGCCGTTCCTCGCGCTTTTTCTGCTGCTCGTCGAAGGTTTTCTGCTGGGCCGGTTCGAGCAGCGCGCGGATCGCGCCCTGGCGCTGGGTCTCGGCGGCCTGCAGTTCAGCCTTCATGGACTGCTGTTCGGCGGCCGGCAGCTTGTCCAGGTAACGCTGGGTGATGGCGTGGCGATCCTTCATCTGCCCGCCCATCAGCTTGCCGATCTGCTGACGCTGTTCCTTGCTCAGGTCCAGGTCCTGGAAGAAGTGCCGGCCGTGGTGTTCGCCGCCGTGACGCTGGCCGTACTCGGGCATGGCCAGGGCAGCGGCGGGCAGGGTGGCGGCGAACAGCAGGGCGATCAGGGTCTTGCGCATGGTGGTGTTCCTCGTCTGGGGCCGGTGAATGCCGGATGTGCCCAGTCTAGGGATGGCAAGGTCAAGGGCGGTCAGTCCAGGGTAAAGGCTGGGTAAAGCTTGTGTAGCGCCCGCGCTACGGTGAGCTCTTCAGGCGCTGTAGTAATAGCCGCGGCTGCGCAGGGCGAGGATCCGCGGGCGGCCATCGGCGTGGGGGCCGATCTTCTTGCGCAGGTTGCTGACGTGCATGTCCAGGCTGCGGTCATAAAGGGTCAGCTTGCGGCCCATGGCCAGTTGCGCCAGGACCTGCTTGTCCACCGGTTCGCCGGGCTGGCGCAGCAGGGCTTCGAGCAGGCGGCTTTCGGACAGGGTCAGGATCACCTCATGGTCGTCGATCGTGACCACCCCGCGGGCCAGGCTGAAGCACAGGTCGCCCAGTTCCAGCTGGCTGGACGCGGCGGGCGTCACACTGCGGCGCAACACCGCACGCAAGCGGGCCGTCAGTTCCCGGGGGTCGCAGGGTTTGGCCAGGTAGTCGTCGGCGCCCAGTTCCAGGCCGAGGATGCGATCCAGGGGTTCGCCCCGGGCCGAGAGCATCAGCACCGGCAGGTCCGGGTGATCCTGGCGCAGCTGCTTGAGCAGTTCCAGGCCGCTGCCGTCGGGCAGCATTACATCCAGCACCACCGCCGCCGGCGACTGGTTGGCCAGGGCGACGCGGGCGCTGCTGCCGTCATGGCAGGCGCTGACCTGGAAGCCTTCCTGGCCGAGCCAGCTGGCCAGCAGCTCGCAGAGCTCGCGGTCGTCATCGATCAGCAATAGCTCGCTCATGGCCGATTCACTTCAATTGCTCCATTCGCCGCGTGACCGGCGCTTGCCGCGCAACAAGGCGCCGAGCAGGGTGGCGGTCAGGGTCACGGCACCGCCGAGGGCGAACCAGAGTTGCTGTTCGCTGAACAGGCGTGGCGGTTGGCCGGCCTGGGCTTCCCGGAGTTGCAGCTTGAGCCGTTGATTGTCCTGGCGCAGGCGCAGCAGCTGGGCATTCTCCCGTTCGCCATCGCCGCTCGCCTGCGCCTGCAGCTGTGTGGCTAGCTCGGCGCGGGCCTGCTCGCTTTCGGCCAGGCGCTGTTCCAGGGCGTCGAGCTGGGTCTCGGCCGTACTGGCCAGGGGCTGGGCGAGGCTTTCTTCGGCGTGCAGCGAGAGGGGCAGGCTTAACAGGGCGGACAAGGCGAACACGAGGGGCAGCGGACCTGAATGCATCGGAACTCCGGATGATGAGGGCGTGTTATGAACGGCCGGTTGGCTGCTGCAGCACGATCAGGGATAGACCTGCTTGAAGGGTTTGACCAGCACCGAGGCATAGACCCCGGCGGCGACATAGGGGTCGGCGTCGGCCCAGCTTTGCGCGGCCGCCAGCGAGTCGAACTCGGCGACTATCAGGCTGCCGGAAAAGCCTGCGGGGCCGGGGTCGTTGCTGTCCACGGCTGGGTGCGGGCCGGCCAGGACCAGGCGTCCGGCGCTTTTCAGCTGCTCCAGGCGGGCCAGGTGGTCCGGGCGGGCGGCCAGGCGTTTGGCCAGGGAGGCGGCCACATCGGTGGCGATGATCGCGTAGAGCATGTCAGTCCTTGTTCTCGGGGGTGGTGGCCGGTTCGCCGTCGTGCAGGTGCCGGGACAGGTAGATACCCTGGCCCAGCATGAACAGCAGGGTCATGGCCAGGCTGCCGAACACCTTGAAGTCCACCCAGATGCTCTGGAAGGTGAAGGCGACGAACAGGTTGGCGGCGCCGCTGAACAGGAAGAAGGCGATCCAGGCCAGGTTCAGGCGCACCCAGATCGGCGTCGGCAGGCTGAGGGCATGGCCCATCATGCGCTGGATCAGCGGCTTGTCGCCGATGAAGTGGCTGCCGAGAAAAGCCAGGGCGAATAGCCAGTTGACCACCGGTGCCTTCCATTTCAGGAAAGTTTCGCTGTGAAAGGCCAGGGTCAGGCCGCCGAACAGCAGGCAGGCGCCCAGGGTCAGCCATTGGCTTTTCTCCAGCTTGCGCTGCAGGACCAGGAGCAGGCCGTAGACCAGCACCGAGCTGGCGATCAGCACCGCGGTGGCGCTGAAGATGCCGCCGAACTGGTAGGTCTGGCCGGCCAGTTCGACCGGACGCGGGTCGAGTTTGAAGACGATGAAGAACAGCAACAGCGGAATGAAGTCGATGAATTGTTTCACAGTGGCAGCCAGAAGCAGGATGTGCCGGCATAATAACAAACCCCACCAGCAGCGAAACCTTGATCGGTTCAGAGTTTCCTGTGGCACAGGAGGTGCCGCCCGCCCGCGCAGGCGCTACGCTGTGTTTTATTCAAGCCAAGCCCGGCCGCGCAAGGGTTCGGGCGCTTCCGTACAGGCCTTTCGCCTGGGCGGAACGAAGAGAGCCGCTCCATGACTGTCGATCTGCACTGCCACAGCACCGCCTCCGACGGCGCCCTCGCGCCCGCCCTGGTGGTCGCCCGCGCCCATGAGCGCGGGGTACGCCTGCTGGCGCTGACCGACCATGACACCCTGGATGGCCTGGACGAGGCCCGTGCCGCGGCCCGTGCCCTGGACATGCAGCTGGTCAATGGCATCGAACTGTCCTGCCTGTGGGGCGGCGCCACCATTCATGTACTGGGCTATGCCTTCACCGCCGAGGCGCCAGCCCTGGTCCGGGCCATTGCCGAGCTGCGCGCCGGCCGCTGGCTGCGGGCCGAAGAGATCGATCGGCGGCTGGCGGCCAAGGGCATGCCCGGTGCGCTGGAGGGTGCCCGGGCGCTGCAGCAGGAGCTGGGCGACAGCGGCAATGCCCCGGCGCGTCCGCATTTCGCCGACTTCATGGTGCGGGCCGGACACGTCAAGGATCGCGCCGAGGCGTTTCGCAAGTGGCTGGGCTCGGGCAAGCTGGGCGATGTGAAACAGCACTGGCCGAGCCTGGAGCAGACGGTGGCGACCCTGCGCGAAGCCGGGGCCTGGGTCAGCCTGGCGCATCCCATGCAATACCCCTTCACCCGCAGCAAGCGGCGCAAGCTGATTCTCGACTTCATCCAGGCCGGCGGCCATGCCCTGGAGGTGGTCAATGGTTTCCAGCCGGCCGAGCAGATCGGCAGCCTGGCGATCCTGGCGCGCGAATTCGGCCTGCTGGCCAGTGTCGGCAGCGACTTCCATGCGCCGGGCGATTGGTCCGAACTGGGCCTGTACCGGCCCTTGCCCGATGACTTGCCGCCCTTGTGGGCCCGATTCGATCATGTCCAGTCCGCTGCCTGCTGAACAGCTTCCCTTTGAAAAGAGAGCTCCCGTGAGTCAATTCTTCCAGGTTCACCCGGAAAATCCCCAGGCGCGCCTGATCAAGCAGGCGGTGGAGATCATCAAGGCTGGCGTGGTGGTGGTATTCCCCACCGACTCCTCCTATGCCGTGGGCTGCCATATCGGCGACAAGGCGGCGATCGAGCGGATCCGCCGCCTGCGCCAGCTGGATGACAAGCACAATTTCACCCTGATCTGCCGCGACCTGTCGCAGTTGGGCTTGTTCGCCAAGGTCGACACCGGCGCCTTTCGCCTGCTCAAGGCCCATACGCCGGGGCCCTACACCTTTATCCTGAACGCCACCCGCGAGGTGCCGCGCATGCTGCTGCATGCCAAGCGGCGGAGCATCGGCCTGCGCGTGCCGGGGCATCCGATCGCCCAGGCGTTGCTGGAACAGCTGGGCGAGCCCTTGATGAGCGTCAGCCTGATCATGCCGGGCGAAAGCCTGCCGATGAGCGATCCCTACGAGATGCGCCAGCTGCTCGAGCATCAGGTGGACCTGATACTCGACGGCGGCTTCGGCGGTCTGGAGGCCTCCACAGTGGTCAACCTGACCGAGGTCGAGCCGCAGATCATCCGCGTCGGCTGTGGCGATCCGTCGCCCTTTGCTAGTGTCTGTTGATCCATGGCTATAATCGCCCCCTATTGGTTTCTTTAAGGAACGCGGTTTGAGTCTTGTCGATTCCCAGCGGCGCGTGCTGTCCGGCATGCGCCCCAGCGGCCGCCTGCACCTGGGCCATTACCAGGGCGTATTGAAGAACTGGGTCCGGTTGCAGCACGAGTACGACTGCTTTTTCTGCATCGTTGACTGGCATGCGCTGACCACCGATTACGAGGAAACGGGTCAACTCGCCCAGCATGTCATGGACATGGCGGTGGATTGGCTGGCCGCGGGCGTCAGCCCGAGCTCGGCGACCCTGTTTATCCAGTCCCAGGTGCCGGAGCACGCCGAGCTGCACCTGCTGTTCTCGATGATCTGCCCGCTCAGCTGGCTGGAGCGCGTGCCGTCCTACAAGGAGCAGCAGGATCAGCTGAAGCACAAGGACCTGGATACCTACGGTTTTCTCGGCTACCCGCTGCTGCAGGCCGCCGATATCCTGCTGTATCGCGCCGGGCTGGTGCCGGTGGGCGCCGACCAGGTGCCGCATATCGAATTCGCCCGGGACGTGGCGCGCCGCTTCAACCACCTGTACGGCCGCGAGCCGGGTTTCGAGGAAAAGGCCGAGGCGGCCATCCTCAAGCTCGGCAAGAAAACCGCCAAGCTCTACAGCAGCCTGCGCAAGGCGTTCCAGGAGCGCGGCGACAGCGAGGCGCTGGACACGGCCCGGGCCCTGCTCAAGGAAGTGCAAAGCGTCAGCCTGGGTGACAAGGAGCGGCTGTTCGGTTACCTGGAGGGGGGCGGCAAGGTGCTGTTGCCCGAGCCGCAGTCGCTGCTCAGCGCCGCGCCGCGCCTGACCGGGCTGGACGGCCACAAGATGGCCAAGTCCAACAACAATGCGATCTTCCTGCGCGACACCCCGACCGAGGTGGAGGACAAGCTCAAGCGCATGCCCACCGATCCGGCGCGGGTGCACCGCGGCGATCCGGGGGATCCGGAGCGGTGCCCGGTCTGGCCGCTGCATCAGCAGTATTCCAGCGACGAGACCTGTCACTGGGTGCAGGAGGGGTGCCGCAGCGCCGGCATCGGCTGCCTGGACTGCAAGGGGCCGCTGGTCGAGGCGATCCAGCAGGAGTTGCAGCCCTTGCAGTACCGCGCCGGGGAGTACCAGGACAACCCCGAGCTGGTGCGCAGCATACTCGCCGAGGGCGCCGAACGGGCCCGCGACGAGGCCCGCGATACCCTGGTTGAGGTGCGTCAGGCCATGGGCCTGAACTACCGCTAGCAAGCCGTTGAAAAACTACTGCGCTACCTTTTTCAACAGCTTGCGAACTGCTTATTTATTTTTGCGTGCCCGACCGCGCCTTAACCGAGAGACCGATGCAGACGCCATTGCCCGAAGCCCCCGACAGCCAGGCCCATGCGCAGCAGGAGCTGCCGTTCGCCCTGGTCTACGGCCAGGCGGTGACCGAGCTGCCCCTGGACCTGTATATCCCGCCGGATGCCCTGGAAGTCTTCCTGGAAGCGTTCGAGGGGCCGCTGGACCTGCTGCTCTACCTGATCCGCAAGCAGAACATCAATATCCTCGACATCCCGGTCGCCGAGATCACCCGCCAGTACATGGGCTATGTCGAGCTGATGCATTCGGTGCGCCTGGAACTGGCGGCCGAGTACCTGGTGATGGCGGCCATGCTCGCCGAGATCAAGTCGCGCATGCTCTTGCCGCGCTCGGCGGAGATCGAGGAAGAGGAAGACGATCCGCGGGCCGAACTGATCCGCCGCCTGCAGGAATACGAGCGCTACAAGGCCGCCGCCGAGGGCATCGACGGTTTGCCTCGGGTCGGTCGTGATAACCGGGTGCCGCAACTGGACGCGCCCGAAGCGCGGGCGCGCAAGCTGCTGCCGGATGTCAGCCTGGAGGAGGTGCTGCTGTCCATGGCCGAGGTGCTGCGCCGCGCCGACATGTTCGAAAGCCACCAGGTTACCCGCGAGGCGCTGTCCACCCGCGAGCGCATGAGCGAGGTGCTGGAACGGCTCAAGGGCGGGGCCTTCGTGCCCTTCGTCGCGCTGTTCACCGCCGAGGAAGGCCGCCTCGGCGTGGTGGTGACTTTTATGGCCGTGCTCGAACTGATCAAGGAATCCCTGGTCGAGTTGGTGCAGAACGAAATCTTTGGCCCCATCCATGTCCGTGCACGAGCCGAGTAGCGCCCGATGAACCTGACCGACCCCCGCGAGCTGGCCTCGCTGCTGGAGGCCTTTCTCCTCGCTTCCGGCAAACCCCAGTCCCTGGAACGGCTGTTCGAGCTGTTCGAGGAGGCCGAGCGGCCCGAGCCGGCGGTGTTCAAGAAGGCCCTGGTGCTGCTCGGCAAGTCCTGCGAGGGACGGGCCTTCGAACTGAAGGAAGTGGCCTCCGGTTATCGCCTGCAGGTGCGCGAGAAATATGCGCCCTGGGTCGGACGCCTGTGGGAGGAGCGGCCGCAGCGCTATTCCCGGGCGATGCTGGAGACCCTGGCGCTGATCGCCTACCGCCAGCCGATCACCCGGGGCGAGATCGAGGATATTCGCGGCGTGGCGGTCAACAGCCATATCGTCAAGACCCTGCTGGAGCGCGAATGGGTGCGGGTGGTCGGTCACCGCGACGTGCCGGGAAAACCGGCGATGTTCGCCACCACCCGGCAGTTTCTCGACCACTTCAACCTCAAGAGCCTGGACGAGCTGCCGCCGCTGGCCGCCCTGCGCGAGCTGGAGCCCGAGACCATGCTGGCCTTCGACGAGGACCCGACGGTGCCGG
>DATDTH010000651.1:0-2846 GCA_035290985.1 Pseudomonas sp.
CGCTGCGGTGCGCACAGCGCACCCTACAGGCCCCGTTCCACCCTGACCTATAGGTTTCATCGAGGCGCTGTTCGGTCGGGTTAGCCGCGCGGAACGCCAATCTGGCCACACCACACCCGTCGCGCGGCGTAACCCGCCAAAGCGGGGCCTGGGTGCAAGCCGGTTTGGCGGGCGGATTTCGCCGAAGCGTGCGCGGGTTTCACCCGCCCTATGAACTGATATCTATAAACACACCTGCTTGTTCTTAGATGTTCTGAAAAAGCCCTTGAACTCAAATTCGCCAGCCAATATCTGCTGAAAACAAGGACCCGCAGTCTCGCGACCCGAGGCCGCGCCTGGGCCCCTGAAAACGGCAGAGAAAAGGAGGCGTGACATGTTCGAATCCCTGTTCAACCTACCCAGCGACCCCTTCCTGGAATTTGAGCGCATGCAGCGCGAACTGCAGCAGGCGTTCGCCAATGTCGGCCGACCGGGCAGCATCCGGGCCGTGGCCAGCGGAACCTTTCCGGCCATCAACCTCGGCAGCACGCCCAACGCCATCGAAATCTACGCCTTCGCCCCCGGCATCGACCCCGCCAGCCTGGAGGTGCAGGTCGACCGCGGCCTGCTGACGATCAGTGGCGAGCGCACCAGCAACAGACCCTCGGACGCTGAACGCGTGTCGGTCTATGCCAACGAACGCTTCGCCGGCCGCTTCAAGCGCACCGTCAGTCTGTCCGAGGATGCCGACCCCGACCAGGTCGAAGCCCATTACCGGGACGGCGTATTGCATGTACGGGTGGCGCGCCGCGAAGCGGCCCAACCCAAGCGCATCACCATCCAGTGATGGCATGCAGTGCAACCATATAGAGGCATAGAGGAGATCAGCATCATGAGCGAGACGACGATCAGACCAACAAATCCGGACAACCAGAAAAACCAGACGGGCCAGGGAGTAAGCAAGACCGAACCCCGGGCAAGCCGCGACCCGAACAGCGCGCTCACCTTGCTGCCCTGGGTCGACGTGTTCGAGAACGACGACAGCATCCAGCTCTTCGTCGATTTGCCGGGCGTACCCAAGGACAAACTGGAGTTGCGGGTCGAGAACGACAACCTGCAGATCGAGGGCGAGATCGCGCCGGACACACCGGAGAAAATCGAAGCGATCTATGCCGAGGTGCGGGCGCCGCGCTACAGCCGCACCTTCAGCCTGAGCCCCGAACTGGACACCGGCAATATCGAGGCCCAGTTGCACGATGGCGTGCTGCAGTTGCGCATTCCCAAGCACGCCCATGCCCAGCCGCGCAGGATCGAAATCAAGGTGGCATAAGACAGGGGGCCAGGCCCGAGCGGGCCCGGCCGAGGAGGCTCCATGAACAGACTGAGCGATTTGAAACAGGGGTTGGAGGGCACCTGGCGCAGCGTCGGCGAAGGCTGGCGGCACCTGCGTGAACAGGCCAGCGAGGCCTTGACCCGCTTCACCCCGGCGACCCACACCAGCCTCACGCAGACGAGCTCATCGTCCCCCCAGGCCGCCACCGCGACCTCGCTGAGCGACTGGCAGTTTCCCTCGGCGGGCTGGGCCCTGCTGGCCGGCGACCTCTACGAGGATACCGACAAGTTCGTTATCCGCCTCGAAGTACCGGGCCTGGACAAGCAGGACATCGACCTGGAAGTACGGGACGACACCCTGATCGTGCGCGGCGAAAAACGCCATGAGCAGGAATCCGACAGCGGCCGCTACCGGGTGCGCCAATGCGCCTACGGCAGCTTCCACCGGACCATCGCCCTGCCCCGCTCGGTGCTGGCCGACCAGGCCCAGGCCGATTACCGCAACGGCGTGCTGCGCATCGAACTGCCCAAGGCCGAGCAGAGCCGCGGCCGGCGCATCGAGGTCAGCAGCGGGTGAGCGGGAGCCTGTCGGGGATTGATCGGGCGAATTCATTCGCCAGACCGTAGGTCGGGTTAGCGAAGCGTAACCCGACAACGATGCCGTCGGGTTGGCAAAACGTAACCCGACCTACGGAGCTTTTCGATCGGGTCGCCGTGCGCACCGGGAGGTCGGCACCCGCGCAGCGCCTACAAACCCCGCGCGGAATTACTCCTGCTTACGCGGCCAGACCAGGCTGAAGCAGGCGCCGCCCAGGTTCTGGCTGCGGCTGATCAGGGCCCGACCGCCGTGCCAGTAGATGATCCGACGCACGATCGACAGGCCCAGGCCATGGCCGCCCGAGGCACGGGTGCGGCTGTCGTCCAGGCGCAGGAAGGGGCTGAAGATGCGCTCCCACTCGTGCTCCGAGACCCCCGGGCCGTCATCTTCCACATCCAGCCGGCAGCGCTGCTGGCCGATCTGGAAACTCAGGCGTACCCGCGATTCGGCGTAGCGCATGGCATTGGTCACCAGGTTCTGCAGGGCGCGGTGCAGGTAGCGCGGCTCGGCCTCGACCAGGACCGCGTTGCCGGGGGCCTGCAGCGAGGGCCCGCGCTCCACCTTGACGCTGGCGCGCAGCGGCGCCAGTTCGGCGATCACCTGGTCGAGCAGCGCATCCAGGTCGACCATCTGGAAATTCAGCGCCGGCGCGCCCTGCTCCAGGCGCGCGTAGGTAAGCATCTCGTCCACCAGCCGGTCGAGGTCCTGGATATCGCCGTCCATGCCGTCCATGTACTTGCGCCGCGCCGCTGGCGTCTGGGCGTCGCCGATCATTTCCAGGCCGAAGCGCAGGCGCGCCACCGGCGTGCGCAGTTCGTGGGACACCTCGCGCACCATCTCGCGCTGGATCGCCAGGGAACGCTGCAAGTGCTCGGCCATGTCGTTGAAGGCCGCGGCCAGGCGCCCCACCGAATCGGCGCCGTCTGCCGGCACCCGG
>DATDTH010000652.1:0-5313 GCA_035290985.1 Pseudomonas sp.
ACTGCGCGTCGACTATCACCACGCTGCCGACCTGGCGTTCGTGCATCAGCCGCACCGCCTCGCGCAGCGGCGTATCCGGCGGGCAGGTGACCGCCTGGCGCATGGCCAGGTCACCCAGCCGGCTGTCCAGGGAATACTCGGCGCCCAGGGTCTCCACGGCGCGCAACTGCACCTGCTGGTTGACTTGGTCGAGCAGGCTGCTGACCCCGCGCAGGGCAAAGTCGCGCAGGGCGGTGGACAGGGCGAACAGCCGGATGAAGGCCGGCTTGTTCAGCAGCAGGCAGAAGGTGTCCTCGCCGGCCAGGTGCTCGGTGCGGGTGGCGCGTTCGCCGATCAGCGCGGCCAGGGGGAAGCACTCGCCGGTGCTGATCTCGAAGGTGCTGCCGGGCTGGGCGCTGCCCGGGCGTTCGCCCTGCACCCGGCCCTGCTTGACGATATAGAAGTGTTCGACCGGACCGTCGCTGGGCTTGAGAATGCTCTCGCCCTGGGCATAGAAGCGCAGCTGGCAGTTCTCCACCAGATAGCCCAGGTGGCCATTGTCCATCTGGTTGAAGGGCGGGAACTGCTGCAGGAACACCAGGGTGCCGTGGAGGTTCTGCTGCACCGCCACCTTGCCGGCTTCGGCGTAGGCACTGGCTTTGGTCATGACGGCTATCCGGTAGGGACTGTGCTGACGATGGTCGGCTGCATCGGCGGCAACGCCCATTGGACCTAAGTCTAGTGCCTCATTTCGCAGGACTTGTCGATCCGTCGAACGGACATAAAAAAGCCGGAGGTTACCCACCGGCTTCGGTCCTGGGCCGCGTGGGTCAGGGCAGCTTGAACAGCACCTTGACCTGGTCGGTCACCGCGGCGGCGTCGACATAGCCGATGGCGTCGGCCTGACCGGCGACCTGGGTGATCACCGCCGCGTCGTCGGCCACGCTGGGCAGTGGCTGGCCCTTGCCGGTGAATACCAGGCCGGACCAGTAGGATTTCAGCTGTGACTCGTTCTTGTTCGCCACTCCGGCGTAGAACTTCTCCTTGGTCGGGTTCCAGTCCTTCTGGTCGACGCCTTTGAGCGACTTGTCCTTACCGAGAAAGATGTTCGCCACCTCGGCCTGGGTCGGCGCCGCGGCCGCGGCCGGGTTGATGATCACGGCCACTTCGGCCTGGGCCATCTGGGTCAGGGTGGAAAGGCCGAGCAGGGCGAGAGCGCTAAGCAATTGTTTCATCGGGGCGCTCCTCAGAATACGAAATCGACGCCGACGGAAAAAATATCGCCGTCGGGTGTGCCATAGGCGGTGCCGAGCAGCGCATTGTCGAAAGTCTGTTGCGCATTGGGCTGGAAGACCCCGGCAGAGCCATCGCCCTGGGAGGTGTCGACTCGCTTGAACTCACCCTTGAGCGTCACGGTCGAGGTCAGGCTGTAGTTCAGGCCATAGGTCATGGACACCTGGCGCCCGGAGGGTTGGTCCTGCTGGGCATAGGTGACATGGGCTAGGACGTCGTCGAAGCGGCGGCCGCCCATCAGGTAGAAGGCCGTGGTTTCGGCTTCGTTATTGTTCTCGATCTGCAGTTTCACGGCTTCGGCGGCGCTCAACCAGGTGCCGTTGTCGTACTGATGACCGATGGAGCTGAACTTGCCTTTCTGGCCATCCAGCTCGACCAGCGCAACCTCGCGAACACCGAACAAATAGGTGTTGATGACATCGTCCACGGTGATCTTCAGGTCGGCCTCGGCGTAGCCGATACGGAAGGTGCCGAAGCTATCGGTCGACAGGGCCAGGCTGGTGGCAAACACATCGCGGTAATCGATGTCATGCATGTCATCCAGGGCGTATTGCTCGCGCCCGATGGCCTGGCCGCCTGCGACCTGGAAGCTCAGGGTGCCGAGGGCGGTGCTGCGGTTGTAGAGCAGGTCGGCACCGTCGTGGTTGGCCAACTGGACCAGGCTGTAGACCTCTTCCGGCAGGCGCAGCCAGGGGTAGGAGAAACCGACGTTGAGGGTTTCCGAATACATGTAGATCGGGGTGCCCAGGCGGCCGCCGCGCAGGGTCAGGTTGTCGTTCGCCTGCCAGGCCAGGTACAGGTTGGCGGGGCCGACCTTCCAGGAATCCTGGGTCGGCTTGGTGGCCAGTTGGCCGGTAAAGCTGAGGCTGTCGGTGATGCCGTATTGCAGTTGCACGGCCAGCTTGGACAGCTGGTCGCCACGCCAGCCGTCGTTGGTCTGGCCCTGAATGCCGTAGTCCAGGTCGCTCTCACCGCCCAGGTGGGTGATGCCGAGGGTGCCGAAGCCATTGAAGCGGTATTCGCCTTGCTCCAGTGCGAAAGTAGGCGCGCTGGCCAGGCAGAGGCCAATGCTCAGTAGCTGAAGTTTTTTCATTCAGGATGCTCCTGTAGACAGATTAAACACGGAATTGGGCGGTGGCCGCGCGCAGGTGATCGCCTGTGCTGACCAGTTGTTCGCCGAGTCGGGCGGTGGCTTCCGCACCGTGAGCGGTTGCTTGGGCATCCTGCTGCAACACTTGGGTATCTCGTTGAATCGAGTTCGAGAGGCCGATCTGTTCCTGGGTGAACTGGGCGATGCCGGCATTCAGCTGGTTAATCTGGGCCACCGCCTGGGCAATGGCGTCGAGCACCTGGGTGGCTTCCACCGAGCGCTCGATGCTGGCCTGGGCCTTGGAGCCGTTGGCGGTCATCACGTCGAGCACGCCGTTGGCGCTGTTCTGCAGGCGCTGGATGATCTGCTGGATCTCCGCGGTGGAGGCCGCGGTCTTTTGCGCCAGGTTGCGCACCTCGTCGGCCACTACGGCAAAACCGCGGCCCTGCTCGCCGGCACGGGCGGCTTCGATGGCCGCGTTGAGGGCCAGCAGATTGGTCTGCTCGGCGATGCTGCGGATCACGGTCAGCACCGAACCGACCTGCTGGGTTTCTTCCTCCAGCTGCTGCATGGCCTGCACCGCACCCATCACGCTGCTGCCCAGGTCGCTGATGCTGGAGGACAGGTTGCCGATGTTCTGCCGCGCCGTATCGGCCTGCTTGGTCGCCGCACCGGCTTCGTCCGCGGCCTGCCGGGAGCGTTGGGCGACTTCCTGGATGCTGCTGGTCATGGTCTGGATATCGCGGCCGATGGAGTCGGTATGACCCTGTTGGGACTTGGCGTTCTCTTCCGAACCCTGGGTCAGGCGATAGAGTTCGGTGGACATCTGCCCCAGGGGGCTGGCGGCATCGATGATCTGGCGAATGGTGCCCTGCAGCTTGTCGAGGAAGCCGTTGAACAGGCCGATCATTGCGCCGATCTCGTCATTGGCCTCCACCGTCACCCGCTGGGTCAGGTCGCCGTCGCCCCGGGCAATGCCCTGTAGGGACTGAATCACGCCATTGACGTTGCGCATGATGCCGCGGATCACCAGCCAGGAGGCGATGCTCACCAGCACGACCAGCAGCAGGCTGAAGATGATGCCCAGGCGGGTGGTGGTGGCGTTGTCGGTGCGGGTCTGCACCAGGGTCTGCTGGAAGTCCGCATAGGCATTGGCGCGAAACTCGGCCGCGGTCTTCTGCGCCTGCGCCAGGTCCAGGGCCATGCGGTCGAGGCTGGGGCGCAGGTCGTCGAAGGAGGCGCTGCCCTTGACCAGTTGCGAGGAGGCGGACAGCGCATTGTCGGCATAGGCCTGGATGGCCGTGCGCCAGGCTTGCAGTTCCTGGTTGCGTGCCGGCTGTGCACGGGTCAGGCCTTGCAGTTCCTGCTGCCTGGCGGCGATTTCCTGGAGCACCTTGCGGGCTTCGTCCAGGGTCGCTTCCTCACCAGCGGCGACGGCGCTGTTGAGCAGGCCGGGAATCCGCGAGAACTGGAAGATCACCGCGTCGGCTTTCTCCAGGGTCGGGTAGCTATGGGTTTCCAGCATCACCAGGCGGGTGTCGTTGTTCGACAGCTGTTGGGCGTTGTAGCCGACGAACAGCAGCAGGCCGAGCAGGGCGACGGCAGGCAACAGGGATAGCTTGAGGGTCAGGGACAGATTTTTGAGCATGCTGTGCTCCAGCGAGGTGCGCGAGAAATTACCGATGAATCAAACATGGCGAATTGCCAATTCGGTCGTTCCCTGACCCTGTGGGCTTTATATGCTCTTTTATTATCGGCACCACTCTTCTTAGCTATAGCTCCAAACCCGCTCGGATGCACAAACCCGGGGCTATTCGGCGATGGGCGCACTGTCATGCACCCATAAAAAACCGCCCCGAAAGGCGGTTCGTTCGGTACCTGCTGCCGTTACAGGCCGTTCTTGGCCTTGAACTCGCGGCGACGACGGTGCAGAACCGGCTCGGTGTAGCCGTTGGGCTGCTTGCCGCCCTCGATCACCAGTTCGACCGAGGCCTGGAAGGCGATGTTGTCGTCGAAGTTCGGCGCCAGCGGACGGTACAGCGGGTCGCTGGCGTTCTGACGATCGACCACCGGCGCCATGCGCTTGAGGCTTTCCAGAACCTGGGCCTCGCTCACCACACCATGGCGCAGCCAGTTGGCGATGTGCTGGCTGGAGATGCGCAGGGTAGCGCGGTCTTCCATCAGGCCGACATCATGGATGTCCGGCACCTTGGAGCAGCCGACGCCCTGGTCGATCCAGCGCACCACGTAGCCGAGTATGCCCTGGGCATTGTTGTCCAGTTCGCTCTGGATCTCCTCGGCCGACCAGTCGCTGTTCGGTGCCAGGGGGATGGTCAGGATGTCGTCCAGGGTGGCGCGCGCACGCGTGGCTAGGTCGGCCTGGCGGACGAACACGTCGACCTGGTGGTAGTGCGTGGCGTGCAGGGCGGCGGCGGTGGGCGAGGGGACCCAGGCGGTGTTGGCGCCGGCCAGGGGGTGAGCGATCTTCTGCTCGAGCATGGCGGCCATCAGGTCGGGCATGGCCCACATGCCTTTGCCGATCTGCGCGCGGCCTTGCAGGCCGGCGGCCAGGCCGATGTCGACGTTCCAGTTTTCGTAGGCGCCGATCCACTTCTCGGCCTTCATGGCGGCTTTGCGCACCATGGGTCCGGCCTCCATGGAGGTGTGGATCTCGTCGCCGGTGCGGTCGAGGAAGCCGGTGTTGATGAACACCACACGCTCGCTGGCGGCCTGGATGCAGGCTTTCAGGTTGACGGTGGTGCGCCGCTCCTCGTCCATGATGCCGACTTTCAGGGTGTTGCGCGCCATGCCCAGCACGTCTTCGACGCGGCCGAACAGTTCGTTGGTGAACGCGGCTTCTTCCGGACCGTGCATCTTCGGCTTGACGATGTACATCGAACCGGTGCGGCTGTTGCGGCGGCTGCTGTTGCCTTTAAGGTCATGCAGGGCGA
>DATDTH010000653.1:0-7348 GCA_035290985.1 Pseudomonas sp.
AGGTAATGCTGGCGCCCCGCTCCGCCTGGCGGTGGCAGGATGGACTCCCAGTTGAGGTTGAGGATGCGCTCCACCCCGCCGACCAGAAAAGCCTGAACCGAGCGGTTGTACTCGGTGACTATGATGGTGCTGGTAGCACTGGGCACTATCGGCCGCAAGCCGATGGCCTGGGACAGATCGATGACCGGCAAGGTCTGTCCACGCAGGTTGACCACACCACAGACGAAGGGATGGCGCTGGGGCATCAGGGTCAACTTGGGCATCTGCAGGACTTCCTGCACCTTGAATACGTTGATCGCGAACAGCTGCCGCCCGGCGAGCCGAAACATCAGGATCTCCAGGCGATTCTCGCCCACCAATTGGGTGCGTTGGTCCACCGAATCGAGAATGCCAGCCATTGCGTGCTCCTGTAGTGTCTTTCGAGTCTAGCCCAGCTGCCCTGGGACAAGCGCCTGCATTCGATGCCAGGTTGAAGCGCTTCGCCCGGAAACCTGGGTCCCGTCGGCGCTTCGTACAACCTGCGTATCGGCCGAGACCGGCCGGGCTGAAGCCCGCCAGCGCCAGCATGCCTTAGCTGGCCTAATGCTTCCAGCCCTGTCCCAGCCCGTCGTCAACCTCCCTCGGCCGTCAACAAGGGGGAACCTGGCGGCAGATGCAGGCGAAGTGCGGCCGGACGCGCCTTGAAGCGCATGCGTTTGCTCTCGAAGGGCTCGCCGTCCAGGTTCAGGTCCAGGCCCTCGGGCGCCTCGACCTCGAGCCAGGGCAAGCGCGCGCTGAGCGAAATCGACTCCAGGCCGAGAATACCGCCGGAAAGCAGCGTACCCAGGGTACCGACCACATCCTGGGGTGCCGGGATGATGCACAGGTCCAGCAGGCCATCGTCCACCTGGGCCTGGGGGCAGAGCAGGTGCCCCCCGCCGGCCTGGCGACCGTTGCCTATGCCCAGGGCCAGGAAGTCGCCCTCCCAGGCGAAGCCCGGGCCGCTGAACCGGCCGAAGGCGGCATGCACCTCGGAAAATCGCGTCAGCCCGGTGAGAAAATACGCCGCGCCACCCAACACGCTCTTCAACTCCTCGGAGGTGTTGGCGGTGATCTTCGAGCCGAAGCCGCCCGTGGCCATATTGAGAAACAGCTGACCATCGACTTCGCCCAGGTCGACCGGGCGGGGGGCGATGTCCAGCAGGGCCAGGGCTTCGCCGGGAATCAGCGGCACCGCCGCGGCACGGGCAAAATCGTTGGCCGTGCCCAGGGGTAGTAGGGCCAGGCTGGCCTGGGTGTTGGCCAGGGCCATGGCCTCGGCCACCTCACGCAGGGTGCCGTCACCGCCCCCGGCGATGATGATGGGAAAACCGGCCTGCAGCGCCTCGCCGACCAGACGCTGGGCATCGCCGCCTTCCCAGGTCATGCGCACGGCGATCTCCCAGCCGCCCTCGCGCCGCGCCGCCACCGCCGCCCGCACCTCGTCGTTGAGGGCCTGCTTGCCGTGCAGAATCAATAATGCCTTGCGCTCGCCCATAACCGCTCCTTAGAGCCCTTGCCGGGCCGAAGCCATATGGACAACGGGGAAACGGCAAAAGCGCGGCAGCCTGCCGATTATCGAAGCGTGCCCGGCGCGCCTGTCATCCAGGTTCGCAAGGTCCGGCCGGGGACGGCTGGCGTTTCGGCAGCCAGACCGTGAACGCGGAGCCCTGCCCCAGGGTGCTCTCGACCTCCAGCCGCCCGTGGTGCTTGGCCACTATGCTGTAGGACACCGACAACCCCAGACCAGTCCCCTGCCCCACCGGTTTGGTGGTAAAGAAGGGTTCGAACAGTCGCGTGAGGTGTTCCGGCGCTATGCCCGTGCCGTTGTCGCGCACCCGCACGAACACCCACTCCTCCAGGCACCCGGTTTCCAGCCAGATGATGCCTTGCTTCTCGATCGCATGGGCGGCATTGATGATCAGGTTCATGAATACCTGGTTGAGCTGCGAGCCCAGGCATTCCACCGCGGGCAACTCGGCGTAGCCCTTCACCACCTCGGCCTTGAACTTGATCTCGTTCCAGATCACGTTGAGCGTGCTGTCGAGGCCCTTGTGCAGGTCGGCCAGTTGCCAGTCGCCCGAATCGATATGGGAAAAATCCCGCAGGTCCTGAACGATCTGCTTGACCCGCTCCAGGCCCTGACGGGACTCGCGCACCAGGTCCGCCATATCGGAGCGCAGGAATTCGTAATCGAGGGCTTGATTGGCCTCTTCCAGCGCGGCGCGAAACGCCCCATCCGGCTGCTGCTTGGCGGCGGCCTGATAGACCTCGATCAAACGGAACAGGTCCCCGGCATAGCTCTCCAGGCTGCTGAAGTTGGAATAGACGTAGCCGACCGGATTGTTGATTTCATGGGCCACCCCAGCGGCCAACTGGCCGATCGCGGCCATCTTCTCCGATTGCAACAATTGCGCCTGGGCATCCTCGAGCTTGTGGATCAGCCGCGCCTGCTCGTCCTTTTCCGCCTGCAACAGCTGGTTGAGACGCTCCAGCTCCAGGTGCTGAGCGGCGGTCTCGGTGGCGTCGGCGACGGTCAGGCAGACATATTTGACGCTGCCCGAGGCCTCGATCACCGGCGAGAAGGTGCAATTCTGGTACATCCGCTCGACCTGCCCGGTGATGGGCCGGCTGCCGGAGAAGTTGAACAGGTGCGGTCGCTGCTGCCAGGAGGTGAACGCCAGGTTCTGCAGGGCGAACACACCCTCGACCTTCTTCTGCAACCACAGCCGTGACAATTCCGGGAAAACCTCGAACAGCAGCTGCCCCCTGACCTCGGCAGCGTCCTTGCCGCTGTTGATCACCATGAAGTCGTTCCAGAACACCACCCGGCAATCCCGGTCGAGCAACACCACACCGAGGTTGATGTCCTGTAGCACCGCCCCCAACTCCGCATGCAACAAGGTTTCCGATACAGTCATCTCACATCCTTTGGCTGACTCGCGGCGAACAGCATCAGATATCGCTCAACAACTGATCGATCACTTCGATCACGGTGGCCACCGTATCCTCGGTGATGCAGACCAGCAGGTCGCAGTAGAAACTGTGGGTCGCCACCTCGAAATGGATTTCCAGCACCAGCGCCTGATGGCCGCGCAGTTCCTGGCTGCTCAGCACCTCCTGCAACGAGCGGCCGCGGGAAAACAGCGAAGGCGAGCCGTAGCTGACCTTGATATCGACCTGCTGCGCCAGGCCGCTGATGCAGGCACCGGTGAGGATATTGGTCACGTCCAGCATCAGCTCGTCCTGGACGCTGTCTTTTTCATCGCCCTCGTAACCCATCAGCCCGGCTAGCTGATCGGCGCCGTTCTCGCCGAAACAGACCATCACCTCGCCACGCAGGCGGCCGAGAAAGGACTGGCGCGTGATGATGGCCGGCTGGCTGGCGATCATCAATTGCTCCAGCAGATGGGTATTGGTCACGTCGACCGGATGGATACGCGGCACGGACAGGGTGACGAAGGTCTCAGTCAGGCGGGCCAGGCGATCGGCGCCCTGGCCCATGGCCACGTTCATCAGTTCCTGCAGGGCATCGCGCTGCTCTTCGCTCAGGTTGGCCAATTGGCTGCTCATCTAGAGAAGCCCTATTTCATGCAGCGCCGCCTGCATGGCTTCGGGGGTAATCGGTTTCTTGACGAAAGCCGCGGCGCCCAGGTCGCGAACGCGCTGCTGGGCCTGGGGCTGGATATCGGCGCTGATGACGATGACCACGGCATTGGCATCCTCGCGCTTGAGCAGTTCCAGGGCGCGGAAACCATCCATGACCGGCATCGTCAGGTCGAGGAAGATCACTTCGGCTTTCCCGGCGTGGTAGGCCGCCAGCGCTTCTTCCCCATTGCCGGCCTGGGTCACCTCCGCGTTCAACTCCGCCGGCAGGGCTTTCATCACCAGTTTCCGCGACATCGCCGAATCATCGACTATCAATATCTTCAAGCTGGCATTCCTTTCAGGCGTAAATTCTCGCGGCCTGGCGGCAGCGAATCATCCACAGGCTACAGCCCTATGGCCGGCATATCACCTGTCTCACCTTCCACCTTAGTCGAGCATTATTTTTTCGGCCCGGATACGGGTGTTTTTCATTTCAGCCACCCGACCACTGACCCAAGACCATAAGGCGGACGCGCAGGTTGAGCGGCGCTTTTGATCGGATCATCGCTGACAGTGCTGCGATGCCTTCTCGCCGAATTCACCTTCTACCGCGGTGCGCTGAGCGCACCCTACAAGACCGCGCTCTGTCCCATAAGCCGATATGGGCAGCGACACTAAGCCGGGTAACCGGTGATGGCGCGAATGCGCAGATACAGGGGCTTGAGCTGGCGGTACATCCGCTGGTAGACCTCGCGATAGAGCCGTTCGTAGATGCGCTGCGCCTCGGGTTGCGGCTCGAACACCGCGCCGACCCGGGTCATGGCGGCAATCGCCGTGGGAAAGTCCGGGTGCAGGCCCAGGCCCACCGCGCAGTCGATGGCCGCGCCCAGCCCCGAGGTCTCGAACGTATGCGGGCGCTCGGCCGGCAGGCCGAAGATATCGGCGGTCAACTGCATCGCCGCATCGCTCTGGGATCCCCCACCTGAGACCCGCAGGCGGGTGACCTTGGTCCCCGAGCGCTTCTCGATCCGCTCCTTGCCCTGGCGCAGGGCATAGGCCAGGCCCTCGAGAATGGCCCGGTAGAGGTGGGCACGGGTGTGCACATCGCCGAAGCCGATGATCGAGCCCTTGGCCTCCAGCCCCGGCTCGCGAATGCCCGGCGACCAGTAGGGCTGCAGCATCAGGCCCATGGACCCGGCCGGCACACTGTCGACCAGCTCATCGAACAGCGTCTCCGGCTCGATCCCCAACTCCGCGGCCCGCTGCATCTCGCGCAGGCCGAACTCCTGCTTGAACCAGCTGACCATCCAGAAACCGCGGTAGATCATCACCTCGGTGTTGTAATGGTCGGGAATGGCCGCGGGGTAAGGTGGAATCAGCGGGACGGTTTCCAGGTAGGTGGTGCGCGTGGTGTTGATGGTCGCGGTGGTGCCATAGGACAGGCAGGCCGTACCGGGTTCCAGGCCGCCGGCACCGAGCACCTCGCAAGCCTTGTCGGCACCCGCGGCGATCAGCGGCAGCCCTTCGGGAATGCCGGTCAGGCGGCTGGCGGCGGACGTGATATGCCCCAGCAGCTCCCCCG
This sequence comes from Pseudomonas sp., assembly GCA_035290985.1. Lineage (GTDB taxonomy): Bacteria > Pseudomonadota > Gammaproteobacteria > Pseudomonadales > Pseudomonadaceae > Aquipseudomonas. The sequence continues at coordinate 5,189 of DATDTH010000653.1, forward strand.
GCTTGCGCAGCTCCGGCAACTGAGCGCGGCCCACCGGCATGGCCTGCCACTTCCAGTCCCGCGGCGCGGCCCACTTCAGGCGCTTGTAGTCGAAGGGCAGGTAGGCCACGCAGCAGGCCACCGAATCGACGAACTGACCGGTCAATCGATGGGTCAGGAAACCCGAAAGCAGCAGCAACTTGTGGGTACGGGCCCAGATCTCCGGCTGCTGCTGGGCGATCCAGTTGACCTCGGCCTGGGCGCGGAAATAGTCCACCGCCGCCTCCTGGCCGATCAGTTTGAACAACCAGCCCCAGGGCCCCTTGATCTTGCCCCGGACCTCGGCCCGACGCTGATCCAGCCAGAGCATGGCCGGGCGCAACGGCAGGCCCTGGGCGTCGACATTGATCACGGTACCGCGCTGGGTGGTCAGGGCCACACCCTTGATCCGGGCCTTGTCGATGTCCACCTGCTGCCACAACCGCCGGCAGGCTTCGCCCAGGTTCTGCCAGTAATACTCGGGGTCCTGTTCGGCCCAGCCGGGCTGCTGGGAATAATAGGCCTGCAGCTCCACCTTGCCCTTGCCCAGCAGGTTGCCTTGCAGATCGAACAGCAGCGCCCGCACGCTCTGGGTGCCATTGTCTATGGCCAGCAGGTAACTTTTCTCGCTCAAGGCACAGCCCCTTTGGTGTCCAGTGTGCATCTCGGCCGCGGGCCAGGCCCGCGATAACGCGCGTTTACGGCAGGCTATAACAAGCCCGCCAGAGCGCCAGGTAGCGACGCTGCTCCTGTTCCCAGCGTTCATCGCTCCAGCCCAGGCGTGCCTGGCAGAGCGCGCGGATGCGCGGCAGCTCGGCGACGGCGCCCTCGGCCAGGAGCAACCCCAGGCGGGTCCGGCGCAGCAGCAGATCATCCAGGTGCAGCACCAGCTCGTGCTCGGCAGCGAACGCCAGTTCGGCCCAGAGCGTCTGGCTGGCGCCGACCCGCTCATGGCCCAACTGCTCGAGCAGGACCGCCACTGCTGGCAGATCGCGCCCAAAGCGGCCGCGCAGGCGGCGCTGCTGGCCGGCCGTCAGCGATGGCAAGGGCGGCGGCGCCAGGTGACGGAACACCTCGCTGCCCAGGTCCTCGATGGTCCGCCCGAGCATGGGCGCGCAGGCCCGCAAGACCTCCAGCGCCAGCAGGCGGAAGGTGGTCAACTTGCCACCGGCCAGGGTCACGCAGCCCGGCTCGACCCAGAGCGCGTGCTCGCGCTTTTCATCCGAGGGCCGGGTGCCGGCCGTGGCGCTGCCGATCACCGGGCGCACCCCGGCCCAGGTCGAGCGCACATCGGCGACACCGATCCGCGCCGCTGGAAACTGCTGGGCGCAGGCGGCGAGCAGGTAGTCGACTTCGGCGCCGCTGATGCGCGCCTCCCGGTCGAGGTCCTCGCCATGGTCCAGGTCGGTGGTGCCGATCACGGTCGCGCCTTCCCAGGGAAAGACGAACACCGGGCGGCCGTCGGTGCCGTGCATGAAGCTGAAAGCGTGGGCCAGGGGCAGGCGCCAGGCCGGCAGCAACAGGTGACTGCCGCGCAGCGGGCGAATCCGCTCGGGCCCCTGCTTGCGCCGCAACCGATCGGCCCAGGCACCCGAGGCCTGGGCCACCACCCGGCTGTTGAACCGCCAGCGCTGGCCGCTTTCGCTGTCTTCGGCCAGCAGCCCGACCACCTGCTCGCCTTCGCGGCACAGCTCGACCACCCGCAGGCCATTGAGCGCCTCGCCGCCCTCGGCCCGCGCCTCGCCCAGTACCCGCAGCACCAGGCGTGCATCGTCGGTCACCGCATCGGCGAAACGCGAGCCGCCGAGCAGGTCCGGCTCCTTCAGCCCCGGCGCCAGGTAGCGCAGTTCCTGCAGGGCGTGATACTGGCGATTGCGCTTGCCGGCCAGGGCGTCGTAGAGCGCCAGCAGACCGCCCATGACCCTGGGCCCGGGAAAGGCGCCGCGGTAATGGGCGAAAATGAAACTCAGGGGATCGACCAGGCCCGGCGCCTCGCCGAGCAGGCGCTGGCGCTCCAGCACCGAGTCGTGGGTTAGCCGCAACTGGCCCTTGGCGATGTAACGCAGGCCGCCGTGGACCATCTTCGACGAGCGGCTGGAGGTGCCCCAGGCGAAGTCGCGCTGCTCGAGCAGCAGGCAGCTC
>DATDTH010000654.1:0-3993 GCA_035290985.1 Pseudomonas sp.
CACGCAAGCCCCCTGCAGCAGCGGCAGAAAGAGCTCCAGCGCGGCGATATCGAAGCCCAGGGTGGTCACCGCCAGCAGCCGGTCATCTGCGGTCAAGCGCGCATGCTCCTGGATACCCTGGAGAAAGTTGAACAACGCCTCACGCTCGATCTGCACCCCCTTGGGCCGGCCGGTAGAGCCCGAGGTATAGAGGCTGTACGCCAACTGTTGCGGGTGCACGGGTAAGCCGAGGTTCTGCTCGCCGAGGGTCGCCAGGGCCGGCTGCAGCGCTTCCAGTGTGACCAGGGGCAGTCCGCCCTCGAGCAAACCAACCAGGGCTTCACGGGTCAGCACCAGGCGTGGCGCCGCCTGGGCGAGGATGTCGGCGTTGCGCGCCGGGGGTTGCCCGGGATCGATCGGCAGGTAGCCTGCCCCGGCCTTCTGGATGGCCAGCAGCGCAATCAGCAGCGCCGCCTCGCGCTCCAGGCAGATGGCGATCAACTGGTCGCCGGCAACGCCCGCCTCGCGCAGCCAGTGGGCCAGGCGGTTGGCCTCTGCGTTCAGCTCGGCATAGCTCAGCCGCTCTGCGCCACACACCAGCGCGCAACGCTCGGGCGCAACGAGTACCTGGCGCTCGAACAGGGCCAGCATGTCCTCACCCGGGGGCAGGAGCCGCTCGCTGCGGTTCCAGTGCCGCAGCACCTGCACGCGTTCGTCCTTCGCCAGCAACGACAATTGCCTGACCTGCGCGTCGGGGTTGTCGAGCAAGGCCCCGAGCAATTGCTGGTAATGCGCCGCCATGCGCTCAGCCGTGGCGGGCAGGAACAGGTCGAGGCTGTACTCCAGCTCGCAGTGCACGCCATCGGCACGCAACGCCACATCCAGGCTCAGGTCGAACTTGGCGCTGTCGGCCTCGATGCGCAGCTGTTCGATCTGGATATCCGCCAGGCTCAGGCGCACCGCCGCCCCGCTGCTCAGGTTGAACATCGCCTGGAACAATGGCGTGCGGCTCGGATCCCGCTCGATCTGCAGTCGATCCAGCAAGAGCTCGAACGGCAGCTCGGCGTGATCCAGGGCCGCCAGGGACTCCTGGCGCAGCCGACGGCACAGCTCGCGTCCGCTCAGCTGCGCGCCTATGTCGACGCGATAGATCAGGGTATTGACGAAGAAGCCGATCACCTCGTCCAGCTCGCAGTGGCTGCGCGCCGCATGGGGCACGCCGATGGCGAAGGCCGCCTGACCGCTGTAGCGCGCCAGCAGCACTTGCCAGGCTGCCAGCAGCAGCACGAATGGCGTGCAGCCCTCGGCCCGGCAAAATGCCTGTGCCCGCTCGGCGAGCTCGGCCGCCAGGGTGAAACGCAGACGCTGGCCGCGCTGGCTCGGCTTGGCTGGCCGCGGCAGATCGGTGGGCAGTTCCAGTACCGGGACGCGCTCGCCGAGGTAGTCGCGCCAGTGGTGCAACGCGCGCTCCAAGACCTCGCCCTGCATGTGCTGGCGTTGCCAAACGGCGTAATCGGCATATTGCACCGGCAGCGCCGGCAGCTTGGGGGCCTGTCCCGCCAGGGCCTGGGCATAGGCGGCGGCCAGGTCGCGCACCAGAATGGGGTTGGACCAGGCGTCCGAGACGATATGGTGCATGGCCAGCAGCAGGCCGTGCGCCTGCTCGCCGAAGCGCAGCAGGGTCACCCGCAGCAATGGCGGTCGGGTCAGGTCGAAGGGCCGCGCGGCCTCATGCTCCAGACGGCGACCGAGCAAGTCCGACTGCGCGGCCTCGGGCATCTCGCCGTACTGCTCGCAGACCAGGCGAAAAGGCAGGTCGGCAAGCACCCGTTGGCGGGGATCGTCCTGACCATCCTCGAAGCTGGTACGCAACACCTCGTGGCGAGCGATCAGGGCTGCGAAGGCCTGCTGCAACGCCGGCTCATCGAGCCGGCCCTGCAAACGGAACGCCCGGGTCAGGTTGTAGGCGGTCGACCCGGGATCCAGGCGCTGCAGCAACCACAGGCGCTGTTGAGCGAAGGACAGTGGGGAAGGACCGGCGGACGGCCGTGGACACAGGCGATCGGCCTGGGACGTTTCATCCTCAAGCAGCAGCGCCAGCAAAGCGCTATCGAGCTCATTCATGGGGGGTCATATCCGAGGTTGGGCACCGGAAGGTGAATGCCAAATGCGCACGGATATTAAATACAAATGATAATTATTGTCAAAGGCGCAATGAAGGCCTGGCTTCAAACCTGGCCTGGGTCGCCGGGCTGAAGGGATATCGTTCGGCCACCCGCGACAGTGCTTGCTGTTGTGCGAGCGTCGTTTCTGCCGATACGGGTTTTGCCTTTGACCCGGTCGAAGCGGCATGCACGTTAGCGGGTTTCACCGAGCTAACGCGCCCTTGTCCTTGACCTGATTCAGAAGAAACGGCTAACACTGCCGATCCTCTACCGAGCAGGCATATCATCCAGCACAAGGCCGATTCCTATCGTGCGGAAGCTCTACAGCCATTCACTATCGTCGGGGGGATAGTCATTGCAAGATGGCGCTATTCGCGAACGGACACGGTCTCCAGCCTGTCGATCGAATACTCAGGCGACAATGCTGTGTCGGGTTTCGAATACACCGTGGTGTGCAGTTTCTGCTCCAGAATCACATATTCCACCTGCACTCTTGAGCCGACATTGCTGGGCGGAACATTGTCTTCGATAATTTCTAGCGTGTAGCTTGTCGGGGTGGGAGATAGGATTTTTGAAGTGATCTGGGATTTGCTTCCGTTCGGTAGCAGGCACTCGGATACCGATTGGCTCTGCGATATTTCACTGGTGCAATGCAGGTCCGATTTGGCTGTTACTCGGCCATCGGTCCAATATATGGTCGCCGACACATTCTTCCAACGCCCCTGAAGAGATTCCGGTGCGCCCGCCTGCGCGGGCATGCCGCTGTGGGTTGCACAGCCCGCGAGTGCCAACATGAGAACAGCACATAATGGCTTTGCCAGCTGAGTTGATTGAGTGCGCATGCTAGTACCTAACTCTAAATAAAAATTGTGCGCAATAGCCTGTCCCGGTTTGCTGGGCAACCTCAGGGAGGCCTGTCTTGGCGCTTAGGAATGAGTTTTTTGCAAGGAGACCGAGAGCGTAATGTCGATCATGCACCACGGCGGAAAATCCCTTTCTGCTCGGATATTCGTGCCCCAAAGGATAGCCCCGGCCACCGAGGAAAAACAACGGCGCAGCCGTCTTGATCTCACCGTGCAAGGGCTCAATTTTCGTAGCCCAGATTAGCCTTGGCGCAATCCGGGACAGCGGCGTGCCGCCGGAGCCGAGGATCGCCAGCAAGCTGGCTCCTACGGGGGCCAGCCGCCTTTCGTAGAGCGGGTGAAACCCGCGAGTTTTTGCGCGCTTTCGGCCCAATCCCCTGCGCTTATTCGCCGAACCGCAAGACGCGCAAAGGTAAGGCAAAAATGCTCTAGCTATAGTCGTTCGGCCAGCTGAGCTTCGAGCAGGTTTTTTTTGACTTTTCCTGTTGCTGTCTTTGGCAGCGCGCATTCAAGAAAATGCGCTGGCACTTTAAACGAAGGGAGCGTTTGCGTGCAGAACGCGCCGAGCGCGTCACAGTCGATGTCATGACCTGCCTTCCTTTCATAAAAAGCCACGATGACCGGGCTTTGCCCGCGCGTGCCGATCACCGCGACGTCCTGGATACCGGGAAACTGGCCAACCACCTGCTCGATCTCGATGGATGAGATGTTCTCCCAGCCATAGGCGGTTTCCACGTAGATGATGTCCTTGATCCGGTCTTTCAGTTCGAGATAACCATCGGCATGCACGACGGCCATGTCGCCGCTGTGGAACCAGCCATTCTTGAAGGCCTTGGCCGAGGCTTCGGGGTTGTTGAAATAGCCCAGCGCCAGGCTGTTGCCGGCCATGACCACCTCGCCCAGCGTGCTGCCGTCCCAGGGCACCTCGTTGAAAGCCTCGTCCACCACCCGCAATCCCACGCCGGCGTGCACGGCCGGTATTCCTT
>DATDTH010000655.1:0-24445 GCA_035290985.1 Pseudomonas sp.
CGAAGTCGGCCAGATGATCAGCCGAGAAATTGATCCCGCCGATAAAGGCCCGTTCGCCATCGACCACCAGAATCTTGCGGTGCAGGCGGCGAAAGATGTTCAGGCGCATGCCCACCAGCCGACTGCCTGGATCGAACATGCGGACCCGCACGCCGACCGCGGTCAGGGCGCAAATGAATTCCGGGGTCAGCTGTGCGGAACCGAAACCGTCGACCGTCATTTCGACCCGTACGCCGCGGCTGGCGGCGGCGATCAGAACCCGGTGCAGCTGGTTGCCGACCTTGTCCTCGAACAGGATAAAGGTCTCCAGCAGGATTTCGTGTCTGGCCTGCTCGATCGCGGCAAATACCCGCGGGAAAAAATCTTCGCCATTTTCCAGCAATCGCACAGAGTTGCCGTCTTTCCAATCGGGGCTCATAAGCGTATCTCCACCGCCAGGGGCGCGTGGTCGGACAGATGCGACCAGGGTCGCGTCGACAGAATCCGGGGTTCATGGGTGCTGGCATTGCGCACATAGATGCGGTCCAGCCGCAGCAGTGGCCAACGTGCGGGAAAGCTTTTGGCGACTGTGCCGTACGCCTGTTCGAAGGCCTCATGCAGCCCGTTGCAGCGCGCCAGGGTCAGGTTGGCCCGTAGCCGCCAGTCGTTGAAGTCGCCGGCTATCACCACGGGCGCGCTGGCGGGCAGCGTCCCCAGCAGGTCGCACAGCAGGCCCAGTTGCTGGGTGCGCTGATGTTCACGCAAACCCAGGTGCACGCAGATGGCATGCAGCTCCTGCTGCCCGGGAACCTCCAGGATGCAGTGCAACAGGCCGCGTCGTTCAGGACCGCGGATCGACACATCGAGGTTCTGGTGCCGCAGGATCGGGAATTTCGACAGCAGCGCATTGCCATGGTCGCCCTCGGGGTAGACGGCATTTCGGCCATAGGCGAAGTCGTTCCAGATACTGTCGGCGAGAAATTCGTAGTGGGGCTGCTCCGGCCAGTTGGCATAGCGCGAGGCGTGGCCGTCATGGCTGCCGTGCACCTCCTGGAGAAACACGATGTCGGCCCCGGCGCTGCGTACGGCATCGCGCAGCTCGGGCAGGATGAAACGGCGATTGAAGAAGGTGAACCCCTTATGGGTGTTGATCGTCAGGACCTTCAGGGAGCGAACCGGATTCAATGCCTGCGTCAGACGCCGATCGCCGAGCAAGGGGCCTGGATAGGTCGAATTCACACTATCGCTCCTGTTTCAGCTGTATTCATGGATGCCTGGACCATTGCCCGGAACTATTGCCAGGCGTTCATTTAGTCCGACTGGGCCCCGCTTGCGCGGTTCAGTTTTTCTCCCCTCGCTCTGGCTCATGGCCGCGGGGCGTTGCAGCCGACCGAGGGGCCTGGTGGCGGCGAATTAATGCGAATCCGCCCAGTCAATCCCTTATGGCCGCGATCGATAGCGATGGCGGCGGAGGAGGCTGGAAGACATGCATGCAATGAAACTATCCGATTTCATTCGCGCGAACATCGAGCCCATTATCGAAGGCTGGGAGGCCTTTGCCCGGAGTATCCCTTCGGCCCAGCATCTGGACATCGAAGCCCTCAGGGATCACGCCATCGGCATTCTGCAGGCCATAGCCGACGACCTCGACCGCGCGCAAACACCTGACGAACAGGCGAAAAAATCTAAAGGTCACAGTTTGCTCGCAGAACCAGTAAGCGAGGCGGGGCTGCACGGCAGCGCCCGTGGCTTGTCGGGTTTTCGCGTGGTCGAGGAGGTCTCGGAGTTCCGGGCACTGCGCGCCAACGTGCTGCGGCTCTGGACAGAATCGAATCCCAGGGCACCGGAAACCGCCAGCGACGACCTGATCCGCTTCAATGAAGCCATAGATCAAGCCTTGGCCGAGTCGGTGGCGCATTACTCGGCCAACAATGAACGCAATAACCGGCTGTTCGATACCCTGCTGTCCTCATCGCCGGATCTGAACTACATCTTCGATCCCGAGGGCCGGTTCGTCTATGCGAACAAGGCGTTGGCCGATCTGTACGGGCTGTCGCCACAGGAGATAGTCGGCAAGAACTTCTTCGAGCTGGGCGCCGAGTTCGCCGCCGAACTGCGCGAGCGGGTGCAACAGGTGATCGCAACCCGGATGACCGGCCGTGGGGAAATGTCGTTCAGCCGTGCTTCCGGGTTAGTCGCGACCTACGAATACCTGCTGGTTCCGGTTCAGGATGGCAGCGGGCAGGTGGAGGCCATTACCGGAACCGCGCGGGATATCACCGAGCGCAAGGCCTCGGAGGAAGAAATCCGGCGGCGGGCCAATTATGACTTTCTCACCGGCCTGCCGAACCGCAGCCTGTTCCGCGACCGGCTGGAATGGGAGATCAAGCGCTCCGAACGCACCGGCCAGCCGATTGCCCTGCTGTTCATCGATCTCGACGGCTTCAAGGCTGTCAATGATAGCCTGGGTCATGAGGCCGGCGACCAATTGCTGCGCCAGGCCGCGCAGCGAATCAGTGCCTGCGTGCGCGGCACGGATACGGTGGCGCGCCTCGGTGGCGACGAATTCACCGTGATACTCGCCGAGGTCAACCGGGTGGCCCATGTGGAAATCCTGGCTCGGGAAATACTCGAGGAACTGGCCCGAACCTTCTTTGTCATGGGGGAGCATGTGCATATTTCCGCCAGCATCGGCATCACGCTCTTCCCCCAGGATGCGGTCACCGCTGAAAGCCTGATAAAAAACGCGGACCAGGCCATGTACGTGGCCAAGAACAGCGGGCGCAATCGCTTCGGCTTTTTCACCCTGGCCCTGCGCACTGCCGCCTGGGCGCACCTGCAGGTGATCGATGAATTGCGCCAGGCGTTACCTCGGCAGCAATTGGACGTCTACTACCAGCCCATAATCGACCTTTCGCGCGGCCAAGTGGTGAAGGCCGAAGCGCTGTTGCGTTGGCATCACCCGAACGCGGGGCTGATGGCCCCTGGCGAGTTTATCGGGCTTGCCGAGGAAGCCGGCCTGATCGGCGACATCGACCAGTGGGTACTGGACGAGGCCGTCATCCGGGCCCGCAACTGGAGTCAGCGGCTGGGTGCGCCCTTCCAGATCAGCGTCAACCAGTCCCTGGTGGAGTTCATCAGCCGAGTGCCGACAGACAGTCGGGACCGCTACCTGAGCGCGCTGGAGTCGGCCGCGGGGAGCATCAGCGTGGAAATTCGCGAAGAGGTGCTGTTGAATGATTCGCTGACGGTCATCGAACGGCTGAAAAAGATTCAGAACGCCGGAGGCAAGTTGAGCATCGATGATTTCGGCAAGGGCTACTGGTCAATGGCGCGCCTGAAGAAATACGACGTCGACAGCATAAAAATCGATCCGTCCTTCGTGCGGACCCTGAGCTCCGACAGGGACAGCCAACTGATAGCCGAAACCATTATCCTGATGGCCCACAAATTGGGTCTGAAAGTGGTGGCCAAAGGGGTGGAGACGGTCGAACAAAAGGACTGGCTGATCCGTGCTGCCTGCGATTACGGGCAGGGTTACTACTTCTCGGCACCCCTTCCCGCGCCGGAGTTCGAACTGTTGCTGAAACGGGCCTAGGCGGTCTGCGCTATAGCTTGGGGGAGAATCGCCAGCAAGCTGGCTCCTACGAGTGCGAGTCCCGGCTTCGGCCTAGCGATACTCCCGCCAAGGTGGAGTCAAGCGCCCATCTAGCGGCCGGATATGGCCATGCAAATGATGAAAACGCGCTCCAGCCGACCGACAAGCCCTGTTGTGGTGAATTAAAACGGGATCCGCCCAGTCAAACGCTATGGCGCGCTTGATGCGCCTTGATGGTGCGGGAAGAAGGGGACTGGAAGACATGGGGGCAATGAAGCTATCCGATTTCATTCGCGCGAATATGGAGCACATTCTCGAGGGCTGGGAGGCCTTCGCCCGGAGTATCCCTTCGGTCCAGCATCTGGGCATCGCCACGCTACGGGATCACGCCAAGGGCATCTTGCTGACCATCGCCGCGGATCTCGACCAGGCGCAAACACCTGACGAACAGGCGCTGAAATCGAAAGGACAGAGTCCTCAAAGCGACAATCAAACCCAGGCCGGGCATCACGGTGTTGCCCGTGGAGAGTCGGGGTTCAATGTGGTCGAGGAGGTTTCGGAGTTTCGGGCGCTGCGCGCCAACGTGCTACGGCTCTGGACCGAGTCGAATCCCACGGCTCCGCAAACCGCCAGCAACGACCTGATTCGCTTCAATGAGGCCATAGACCAAGCCCTGGCCGAATCGGTGGCGCACTATTCGGCCAGCAATGAGCGCACTCACCGGCTGTTCGATACCCTGTTGTCTTCTTCGCCGGATCTCAACTACATCTTCGATTGCGATGGCCGGTTCGTTTATGCGAACAAGGCGTTGGCCGATTTGTATGGGCTGCCGCCAAACGAGATAGTCGGCAAGAACTTCTTCGACCTGGGCGCCGAGTTCGCCGCCGAACTGCGCGAGCAGGTGCAACAGGTGATCGCAAGCCAGATGACCGAGCGTGGGGAAATGTCGTTCAGCCGCTCTGCGGGGCGAGTCGCGACCTATGAATACCTGCTGGTTCCGGTTCAGGATGCGAACGGGCAAGTGGATGCCATTACCGGCACCGCGCGGGATATCACCAAGCGCAAGGCCTCGGAGGAAGAAACCAGGCGGCGGGCCAATTATGACTCTCTCACGGGCCTGCCGAACCGCAGCCTGTTCCGCGACCGCCTGGAATGGGAAATCAAACGCTCGGAGCGCAACGGCCTGCCGATTGCCCTGCTGTTCATCGACCTCGATGGATTCAAGGCGATCAACGACAGCCTGGGCCATGATGCCGGTGACCAATTACTGCGCCAGGTCACCCGCAGGATCAGTGGCTGTATACGGGGAACGGATACGGTGGCGCGCCTCGGCGGCGATGAGTTCACCCTGATCCTCTCCGAGGTCAACCAGGTGCCCCATGTGGAAATCCTGGCTCAGCAAATACTCGACGAACTGGCCCGGACCTTTTTCATTCGTCGCAACAACGTGCATATCTCCGCCAGTATCGGCATCACGCTCTTCCCCAAGGATGCGACCACGGCCGAACGCCTGCTAAAGAACGCGGACCAGGCCATGTACGCGGCGAAGGACGCCGGGCGCAACGGTTTCAGCTTTTTCCGACAGGCCCAGCACAATTGATTGCCATGTCCTCTTTGTCCGTCAGGCGGCTCTGCGTATGTGGCATGCACCCAGGGCGATAGAGCTTCTTGTGCAGGGGCGAATTCATTCGCCTGCGACCCACCCGGCGAATGAGTTCGCCCCAGGGAGACGGACTTTTCCTGAAAATCCGGGCTAGTGGCTTTTTCGTAGTGTGCGCTGTGCGCACCGCAGCGCTTCGGCGAAACCTGCTGTCCCGGATTGCGCCAGGTTTATCCGGGTTACAAAGCGGGCTCTTGTTCGTAGCCGCTCTCTGGCTCAAGCCCCCACACTTTTCAGCAGTTCGAACAGCACCAGGGAACGGGCGGTCAGCCGGTAGTCGCTGTCGAAGGCGAAGCGGGCCTGGTCCGACGGATCGGTCTGGTCGGTGTCGATCAGGCCGATCCAGCCGTGGCCTTCCGGCACCGCCGGCAGGCGGAAGTCCAGCCCTTCGTGGTGGGCATTGACCAGCAGCAGCAGGGTGGTGTCCGATCCCGCGCGGCGAATGCCGGTCGGTTGCGCGCGGCCATCCATCAGCATGCCCAGGCAACGGGCCTGGCCGTCCTGCCAATGCTCGACGCTCATTTCCCCGCCCGAGGGATGCAGCCAGGTCACGTCCTTGACCCCCAGCTCCTCGTTGTAGGCGCCCACCAGGAAGCGCCCCCGGCGCAGGATCGGATGGTCCCGGCGCAGCTTGATCAACCGCTGGACGAAGGCATGCAGGGTCTTGCCCGGCCCATCCCAGTCCCAATCGATCCAGCCGATCTCGCTGTCCTGGCAATAGGCATTGTTGTTGCCGTGCTGGGTGCGGCCGAACTCGTCGCCGGCCACCAGCATGGGCGTGCCCTGGGCGAACAGCAGGCTGGCGAAGAAGTTGCGCATCTGCCGCTGACGCAGCGTGAGTATCTCCAGGTCGTCCGTCGGCCCCTCGACGCCATGGTTCCATGACAGGTTGTGGTTGCTGCCATCCTGGTTGTCCTCGTCGTTGGCCTCGTTGTGCTTGTCGTTGTAGGACACCAGGTCGTGCAGGGTGAAGCCGTCGTGGGCCGTGACGAAATTCACCGAGGCGAAAGCGCGGCGGCCGCGCTGGTTGAACAGGTCGCCGGAGGCGGTCAGGCGGCTGGCGAATTCGGCCAGTTGACCCTCGTCGCCGCGCCAAAAGGCCCGCGTGGTGTCGCGAAAACGGTCGTTCCATTCCATCCAGCCGGGCGGGAAATTGCCCACCTGGTAGCCGCCGGGCCCGCAATCCCAGGGCTCGGCGATGAGTTTCACCGTGCTGAGCAGCGGGTCCTGGCGGCAGGCGACCAGAAAACTGTGACGTTCGTCGTAGCCCTCGGCCTTGCGCGCCAGGATGGTCGCCAGGTCGAACCGGAAACCGTCCACATGCATTTCGCTGACCCAGTAGCGCAGCGAGTCGGTGACCATCTGCAGCACGCAGGGGTGGCTCAGGTCGAGGGTGTTGCCGGTGCCGGAATCGTTGATGTAATAGCGCTTGTCGTCCGGCATCAGGCGGTAGTAGGAGACGTTGTCGATGCCGCGCATGGACAGGGTCGGCCCTTGCTCGTTGCCTTCGGCGGTGTGGTTGTAGACCACATCGAGAATCACCTCGAGGTCGGCGGCATGCAGGTGGGCGACCATCTCCTTGAATTCGCCGATCTTGCCGCTGGCCATATAGCGCGGCTGCGGCGCGAAGAAGGCGATACTGTTGTAGCCCCAGTAGTTGCGCATGCCCTTGTGCAGCAGGTGCTGGTCATCGGCGAAGGCGTGGATGGGCAGCAGTTCGACCGAGGTAACCCCCAGCTTGCGGATGTGATCCACCACTTCCTTGACCTTCATCCCGGCAAAGGTGCCGCGCAACGCCTCGGGTACGGCCGGGTGCGCCATGGTGTACCCGCGTACATGGGTCTCGTAGAGCAGGGTGCGGTCCCAGGGCACTCGCACCGGGCGGTCGCGCCCCCAACTGAAGGCAGGGTCTATCACCTTGCACTTGGGTACGAACGCCGCGCTGTTGCGTTTATCGAAACTCAGGTCCGCGTCGGCATGACCGATGGTGTAGCCGAACAGGGCTTCCGACCAGCGCAGTTCACCGACCAGCTGTTTGGCATAGGGGTCGATCAGCAGCTTGTTCGGGTTGAAGCGGTGACCGGCCTCCGGCTCGTAGGGACCGTGGACACGGTAGCCATAGATCAGGCCCGGATGGGCATCCGGCAGGTAACCGTGCCAGATCTCGTCGGTGTATTCGGGCAGTTCGATGCGCTCGACCTCATGGCGGCCCCGGTCGTCGAACAGGCAGAGCTCGACCCTGGTGGCATGGGCCGAGAACAGGGCGAAGTTGACGCCCAGACCGTCCCAGGTCGCCCCCAGGGGAAAGGGCAGGCCCTCGCGAATGCGCGAACGCATCAGAATCTGGGGCGCGCACGTGGCGCCCTGGGGATGCGGGGTCTTCATCAGCACTCCTTAATGACGCGATCATTCGGCCGTTTTGCCGGTTTTTCTCGCGGGGCTCTTCGCGGGCTGAGGGTTCTTCGCGGGCTGAGGGCTCTGTGCGGGTTTGCACAGCGCGGGTTTGCCCTTGAGCGGCGACGGGGCCTGGTCCAGGGACAGCGCCGCACCCTTGGTCTTGCCGCTGCGCTTGAGCGGCAGGCTGCGGGCCGCCGCCTCGGCAGCCTCGGCCAGTTTGCGGGCCATCGCCCAATGACGCTCTTCCTGCCCATCCGGACGTCCCTCGGACTCCCAGATCTGGTAGGCGAAATCACGGATGCGTTGCTCATCGACCGTCATGTCAATTGCTCCTTTGAGGACATGGAGGGGGAGATCAGGATATCGAGGGGGCACTGCGCCAGGACCTGCTGCAACGCAATGCGCCCCTGCACGGCTGTGACCTGTTGCGTCGAAAAAAGTCCAACCCAGGGTTGTTCGGGCCAGGCGCCGGGCAGCAGCACCTGGGTGTCGGCCCAGTTCGCCGCCGGCACCCAGGGCTCGGGGTGGTTGCGCAACAGGGGCGTGGTCAGGCGCGGCACTATCACCAGCAGCCGTTGCGGGCCCAGTACCCGGGCAAAGGCCAGCACATGGACGGCCTGCTCACCCACCACGGGCAGTGGTAGGTATTCACCGCGGGCAAAGAGCGTGGGATAACCTTGACGCAGCCGCAGCACGCGGCGGATCAGCTGCTGCTTGATCCGCCCGTCACGCCAGTGGGCGAGCAGCCCGGCCGGCGTTTGCGTTTGCGCCTCGACCAGCGCCCCACGGCGGCTGGGGTAGTCGACCGCCTGGCGGTTGTCCGGATCGACCAGGCTGAAGTCCCAGAACTCGGTGCCCTGGTACAGGTCCGGCACCCCCGGCAGCGTCATGCGCAGGACGGTCTGCACCAGGCCATTGAGCGCCCCCGCCGGCGCTATGGCCTGGACCGCGCTGGCGATCTGGGTCCGCACCCGCACGCCGCGCGGCTCGAGCAACAGGGCCTGGACGAAGGCGCAGCAGGCGGCCTCATAGGCCAGGTTGGGGGCGTTCCAGCTGCTATGCAGCTTGGCCTCGCGCAGGGCCTTTTCCTGCCAGCGCAGCAGTCGGTCGCTGTAGCGGTTGAGGCCGTCCGGGTCATCGGCGGACAGGTCCAGGGGCCAGCTGCCGAGCAGGGTCTGGAACAGGATCAGGCGATCGCCAGGGCTGGGGGCCGGGCCTTCGGCCGTGTTCTGTACCAGTGTCTCGGTCTGTGCCAGCCAGGCCTGGGCGATGGCGCCGAACCAGCTGGCCCGCTCGCTGAGCACGGCCAGGCGCGCACGCAGGTCTTCGCCGCGCTTGTGGTCGTGGGTCGCGGTGGCCAGCAGGTTGTCCGGGAGTTGCCGGGCCCGGGCCAGGCAGGCCTGGTGAAAGGCGGTAGGCGAAAGGCTCAGCCGTTGTGGGTCGAAGCCCACGTCGTTGCGCGAGAGCAGCACCGCCGAACGGTAGAAGGCGGTGTCCTCGACGGCCTTGGCCGCGGCCGGTGAGGTCAATTGCTGGAAGCGGGTGAGCGCATAGTGCCGGGCTTTGCGTCGACGGCCGGGGGCCATGCTGTGCAGGGGCTCGCCACCGAGCCAGCGTTGCAGGTGCTCCAGCAAGGGCCAGTCCACTTCCGCCAGGCTGGTACGGGCGCCTTGCAGCGCCTGCTGGAAGCAGGGTTCGTCCGCGGCTGAACGGCCCTGGGCGGAAATGTAGATGCGGTACACCGGGAAATGCACGATCAGCGCCATCAGGGCGCGGCGGATGGCGCCCAGGGTCAGGTCACGGGTCTCCAGATCGCCCCGGGCGACCTGCAGCAGGGCCTGGGCCACGGTCTCGAAATCCCCGGCCAGGCTGGCACTGAGCACCAGTTGGCGGGCTTCGCGGGCTTCCTCCAGAAAGTCCGCGGACCGGCCACTGACCCCGGCCCACAGGGTTTTCAAGGGGAGTTCGCCGGCTGGGTCGTGCTGCAGCAGCGAGACCTGGTTCATGAAGTCGTAGCCGGTGCTGCCGTCGACCTGCCAGTCGGGGCGCAGCTGCTCCTCCGGGCCGAGGATCTTTTCCACATAGAGCGGGAAATGCCCGAGGGCCGCCTCGGCGGGACGCTGCTTGAGCAGCCCGTCGACCCGTCGCCGCAGCTTGCGACAATAGGCCCGTGGGTCGGCCAGGCCGTCGATATGGTCGATGCGCAAGCCGTCGATCAGGCCTTGTTCGATCAACTGGAAGATCTTGGCATGGGTCGCCTCGAAGACCTCCGGCCGCTCCACCCGCAGGCCGGCCAGTTCGTTGATATCGAAGAAACGCCGCCAATTGATGTCGTCGGCCGCGGTGCGCCAGCTGGCCAGCCGGTAGTGCTGGCGCTCGAACAGGGCATGCAGGCGCTCAAAGCCATCGGGTTGGCGCCCGTCGTAGCGGGCCAGGCGCGTTTCGATGGCGGCGCGGACCTCGGTCGAGGTCGCCAGCGCGGCCAGTTCCCGCTGCGCCTCCCGGGCCTGCCGACGGCCCTGTCCGCCAGTGCCCAGGCCGGCGAACTGTTCGGCCAGGGCGTTCAGCCCGGGATGGTCGCTGCCGGCGAGCAGTTCGCCATAACTGGGCGGGGTGAGCGGAAAATGGTGTTCGCCATGCTCGGCCCGCAAGCCCCCGGTGCTCGTGTCGAAGCGTAGGGGGATTTCACCGGCCTTGAGCACCTCGGCGTAATCGCTGCGCAGGAAGGGCACCAGCAGTTGGCCAGTTAGGAGCGGGTCGGGGGACTGCCACTGGATATCGAAGAACCGGGCATGGGGGCTGTGGCGGCCCCACTCCAGCACGCTCAGCCACCAGGGATTGGCCGAACCGCCAACGGCCATGTGGTTGGAGACCATGTCGAGAATCAGGCCCATGCCGCGCTGGCGCAGGGCCGCGACCAGCTCGACCAGGGCCGGCTCGCCGCCCAGTTCCGGATTGATCCGGGTGGGGTCGACCACGTCGTAACCGTGGCGCGAGCCCGGGCGGGCGCTCAGCAGCGGTGAGGCATAAAGGTGGCTGATGCCCAGGTCGGCGAAATAGGCCACCAGGGGCACGGCATCGGCCAGGGTGAAGTCGCGGTGAAACTGCAGCCGTAGGGTGGCTTTGATGGGGCTCATTCGTGTCCTTGTGCGGCTTGTCTGGCCCTGCGCCTGGCCTGCTCAAGCAAGGCCAGGCGGTGCTCGGCCGCTTCGCTATCGAGCAGTGCGGCACTGGCCCCGGGCCAACGCCTGCGCCAGTTCGGGTGGCTGTCCAGGGTGCCGGGAATATTGGCCTGCTCCTCGAGGCCGAGCAGATCCTCCATCGGCACCAGTGCCAGGGGGGCGGGGGTATGGCCGATAAAGGCGATGCTGGCATCGACCACGGCCGCGGTATTCCAGGGCGTGTCCACCGGTACGGCGCCATCGGCGCGCAGGGCGTCGCACAAGGCCTGGCGGTTGCGGTCGCGTTCGGCCAGGGCATGCCGGTGATGCTTGTCGTCGGCCAGGCCGAGGCGCCATTGCCAGTCGAGGTCGCGCCCCAGCCACCAACCGGCCATGGTCGGCAGGTCGTGGGTGGTGGTGGTCGCCAGGGCGGTCCCGGGCCAGGCCTGGGCCGGCTTGAAGCGGCCGGAGGAATCCTGTTCGAACTGCAGGATGCGCATACCCAGGATTCGCCGAGCCTGGAGTTGCTCGCCAAAGCCGGCGGGCACCGTGCCCAGGTCCTCACCCAGTACCAGGGCCCGGTGCCGCCAGGACTCCAGGGCGAGCAGGCGCAGCAGATCCTGCAGCGGGTAGTGCAGGTAGGCCCCCTGATCCGGCGAAGCGCCCTCGGGGATCAGCCACAGGCGCAGCAGGCCCATCACGTGGTCGATCCGGATAGCGCCGGCATGGGCGAAACTGGCCCGCAGCATTTCGATGAAGGCGCGAAAGCCCTTGCGGCGCAGGCCCTCGGGCGAAAAGGCCGAGACGCCCCAGCGCTGGCCGGCGCGGTTGAGGATGTCCGGCGGCGCGCCGACGCTGAGGTTGCCGAGCAATTCCTCCTGGCGGCTCCAGGCCTGGCTGCCGCCGCCATCGGCGCCGACGGCCAGATCGGCGATCAGGCCGATGCCCATGCCGGCGTCGCGCGCCACCTGCTGGGTGCGCTGCAGGCCCTGGGCGATCAACCATTGGGCAAAGGCGTGGAAGCGGATGTCCTGCTCATGGGCGGCCGCGAAACGGGCAACGGCCGGCTGGTGCGGATCGCGCAACGCCGCGGGCCAGGCTTGCCAGCCCCGTGGCCCGCCCTTTAGGGCCTGCTCGGCATGCAGGGCCTCGAAGCGGCAATGGTTCTCCAGGGCTTCGCCCCCGGCCTGGCGAAAGGCCAGGAATGCCGACGCCTGGTCATTCGGGCCGGCAAAGAAATTCAGTGCCAGAGCCCGTAGCAGGCGCTGCTTGGCCCGGGTCGCGGCCGGCCAGTCCAGCAGCGGAAGGCGTTCCAGCCGCCGCAGTTCGGGGCCCAGGTCGGTCTGACGGATGGCGGCCTGCAGCGCCGCCTCGCCCAGCAGGCTGGCCGGTGCGCTGTGCAGCACATTGAGAAACAGCCGACTCGAGGGCGAGTAGGGGCTGAAACGGCCCGGGTCGGCGCTGAACATGGCGTGCAAGGGGCTGATGGCCAGGGCGTCGGCGCCCCGTGCGGCGGCGGCGCGTACCAGGTGCTCCAGGGCCAGGGTGTCGCCCAGGCCGCCATCCCCCACCCGGCGCAGGGCATAGACCTGGGCCGTCAGGCCCCAGGCGCGGGGGGGGGCATGGCCGACCAGGTCCTGCAGGGCGTAGCAGTGGGCGGGCGCGACCGCCAGGGTCAGCTCCTGGCCGGCAATCTGCAGGCGCTGGTAGCCCATGGGCAGGTGGCCGGGCAGACGGCCCTGGTCATCCAGTTGCCCGTCGAGTTCGCGACCATCGTCCAGCACCACCCGGTAGGCCGTATGGGCAGGAAAGTAGGCACCCAGGGCCAAGGGACGGGCCTGGTCCGCGGTCAGCAGCGGCGGCAGTTCGGGGCGCTGGGTCAGCTGGCGCAGGCTCTCGGCGATCTGCCCCGGGCTGACGCAGGGGTAGCCCAGGCCCTCCAGGACGGTTCGCAAGACCTCGGGGGTCACCCGTTGCGGCCGGTCATTGGCATCGGTCCAGTCCACGGCCAGGCCCGCGGCCAGGGCCAGGGCCTCGAGTGGGCGATCGTTCATGACGACTCCTCGAGGTAGACCAGGGCCGACTGCTGTAACAGCTGGCCCTTGCTGGCCGCCAGCGCCGCGTCGGGTCGGCTTTCCCACAGCAGGCGGCCGGCGGGTTTGCGGATGACGCCGTCCAGCCGTTCGGCCCCGAGGTTGAGCAGGATGCTCAGGCTGCTGTCGTCGCCCAGGCGCCAGCGGGCCCTCAGCGCGGCCTGGCCGAGTACCTGGCTGCCCAGGGCCTGGGCGCCGGGCAAGCGGGGCAGCAGCTCGCGCTGACGAAGCGCCAGCAGTTGTTTATAGAGGGCCAGCCAGGGTCGATGGGCGGGGTTGTCCATGGCCTCGAAATCGGGAATCGAACGGGTGAAGGTTTCCAGGGCATTGGGATCGGGAATGCCCGCGCGGGTGGCCGGGTCGCTGAACGCCGGGAACTCGGCGAACTCATTGCGTCGACCGTTGCGCACGGCCTCGGCCAGTTCCTCCTGGTAATCGGTGAAGTACAGGAAGGGCCGGCGCGAGCCCCATTCCTCGCCCATGAACAGCAGGGGCACCATGGGCGAGAGCAGCAACAGCACAGTGGCCGCCCGCAAGGCATCCGGGTCGCAGAGCGCGATCAGGCGTTCACCCAGGGCGCGGTTGCCGATCTGGTCGTGGTTCTGCAGGAACAGCACGAAGGCGCTGGGCGGCAGGTGCGCGCTGGGTTCGCCACGGGCCTTGCCATGCCGGTTGGCCTGGCCCTGGTAGACGAACCCTTCGGCCAGGCAGCGTGCCAGCTTCTGGATCGGTGCTTCGCCGAAGTCGCGGTAGTAGGCGTGCTGTTCGCCGGTGAGCAGGACATGCAGCACGTTGTGCCCATCGTCGTTCCACTGGGCGGTGTAGGCGCCGCTGAGTAGACCTGCCGCGTTGTCCTCGTTTTCCAGGATCAGGTGCAGGTGCCGTCCCGGCTCGGTGTGGCTGCGCACCTGGGCCGCCAGTTCGACCAGGAAATAGGGTTCGGCGATGGCATGCACGGCATCCAGGCGCAAACCATCGAAGCGATACTCGAACAGCCACATCAGGGCATTGTCGATGAAGAAGTCCCGCACCTGTTGGCGGCGAAAATCGATGGCCTGGCCCCAGGGGGTATGGCTGTCCTCGCGGAAAAAGGCCTTGGCATACCGCCCCAGGTAATTACCCTCGGGACCGAAGTGGTTGTAGACCACATCGAGAAACACCTGCAGGCCCAGGCCATGGGCCCTGTCGATCAAGTGCTTGAGCTCGGCCGGGCTGCCGTAGGACGACTGCGGCGCGAACAGCAGGCTGCCGTCGTAACCCCAGTTGCGCGTGCCGGGGAACTCATGGATCGGCATCAGCTCGATGGCCGTGATGCCCAACTCGGCCAGGCGTTGCAGATGGGCTTCCACGCCCTTGAAGCCGCCCAGGGTGCCGACGTGCAGCTCGTAGATCACGCTGTCGGTCCAGGGCCGGCCCGACCAGTTCGGCGTGCGCCAGGCATAGGCCGGGTCCACCACCAGGCTAGGTCCCTGGAGTCCTGCGGCCTGGGCACGGGACGCCGGGTCCGGTACCCACTGGCCGTCGACTCGGTAGCGGTAGCGGCTGCCGGCGGCGCACGCGACTTCGGCGCTGAACCAGCCATCGGCCTGGGGATGCAGGGCATGGGTTTCGACTGACCCGGTGTTTATTTCAAGCTCGACCAGGACCTTGCGGGCATCCGGTGCCCAGAGACGAAAGCGGGTCCGGCCGCCGACCAGTAGACAAGCGCCGGCGCGCTGCAAGGAGCGAAACGACATGGTTCAGCCTTGGGCCTGGTGGACCTGGGCCAGGCTGCCGGTGGTCAGCAGGGCGTCATACAGCCGGCTATAGGGCGCAATGGAGTCGCACCAGTGACAGGGCGACACCATGGCCTGGCAGCGCATGGCGTGGAACAGTTGCGGGCGCCGATAGACCCGCAGGGCCCGGTCGATCGCTGCGCGATAGCTGGGGCTGTTCGCCTCCTCGAACAGAAAGCCAGTCACGCCGTCCTCGATGCTATCGGCCAGGCCGCCGGTGTTGCGGGCGATGGGCAGGGAGCCGAAGCACTGGGCGTACATCTGGCTCAGGCCACAGGGTTCGTAGCGTGAAGGCATCAACAGGAAGTCGCTGCCGGCGAACATACGCCGGGCATCGGTTTCATTGAACCCGATATGCACCCCGATCCGCCCGGGGAAACGGGCGGCCACGGCCAGCAGGGCGGCTTCGACCCTGGCCTCGCCGCGGCCGATCAGGGCGATCTGCCCGCCGTTGCCGACTATGTGTTCGGCTACGTCCAGGGTCAGGTCCAGGCCTTTCTGGTGCACCAGGCGTGAGACCACGGCGAACAGCGGGCCGCTGGAGGCCTGCAGCTCGAAGCGCTCGCGCACATGGCGGGCGTTGGCCTGCTTGCCGCGCCAATCGTTGGCGCAGAAGCCCTGGACCAGGTGGGGGTCGGTTTCCGGTTCCCAGCTCTCGTCGATGCCATTGAGGATGCCGGTGAGCACGCCCTGCCGCTGTTTTTCCTTGAGCAGGGGGGCCAGGCCGCAGCCATAGTCGGGCGTGGTGATTTCCCTGGCATAGGTCGCGCTGACGGTGGTGATGTGGCTGGCATAGAGGATGCCGGCCTTGAGAAAGGCAATCTTGCCGTCGTGACCCAGTTCGAGGCCCTGGAAGGGCAGGCCCAGTTCCACCGAGCACTGGGCGTCGCACAAGCCCTGATAGGCCAGGTTATGGATGGTGAAGATGCTCGGGGTTTTCTGCTTGCGCGAATGCAGGTAGGCGGGGGTCAGCGCGGTCTGCCAGTCGTTCAGGTGCAGCAGCTGCGGGATCCATTTCAGGCCGGCTCGACCCGCGGCGAACTCGGCGGCGGCCAGGGACAGGCGGGCGAAACGGATATGGTTGTCCGGCCAGTCGACGCCTTGTTCATCGGAGTAGGGCGAGCCCTCACGGTCGTAGAGTTCGGGGCAGAGCACCAGGTAGATGACCAGGCCGTCGTCGCGGTCGATGCGGCCGATGGCGCAGGCCGGCAAGGCCGCATGGCCTTCGATCTGGCCGATGATACGGATCTCGTTGTCGCTCTGCAGCACCTGGCGGTAACCGGGAATCAGCACCCGGACATCATGGCCTTGCTGCATGGCCCGAGGGATGGCGGCGGACACATCGCCCAGCCCGCCGACTTTGACCAGATCGGCGATTTCCGCCGTGACGAACAGGACCTTTTTCCGGCCATCGGTCCGGCTGACAACCTTGACCTGGGGCGGGGGTTTCTCCGCGGCCCTGTACTCTGAGGGGATCACGCTCGATAAGGCTGCATCGCCCTGCATCAGTTTCTCCTGCGGGATGAATCATCCCTAATAGATCCTAATAAGCCATCAATATGAGGCCAGCAAAATAATCAACGCTTTAGCCTTTTACTCATAATCGGCAGCGTTGCAGCCAGTTCCCCGCCGGCCCTCCATCCCTTTACCTGACTGTGTTTATTGATCTTGGGTTCAGTTTTTTTAGTGCAAAACGCAGCTTCTCTTACGGGAAAGGTTCTGTGCTATTTAGTTCTTAATAAATCGGCAAAAGGCTATATTGCAAAATGCACGGCCTGATTCGTCGATTCGTGCAATTTGCATTGCCTGGGCCGGAGCTTTTACTGCAAGTCATTGTAAATGGATGCTAAATCCTCCCGGAGCCTGGCATTCGTCTTGCTTCTAAGCGCTTTTTTCGAAATATGATCTCGGTGTTCGATCGCTGCGAGGCGTTCGTGCAAGTGATGGCTTAATGAAATTAAATAGGGGGGCATATGCCCGGCGGGCATCTGTGAAGTATGTCGACTCACTTATGCATGACTTACCTGGCTAGCATGATTTAATGGGTTTTATTATTTAATTGATCGGGGTTTATCTATGTCGATGGCGCGCCACTTAGTGCGCGCCAGCTATATATAAGTCGCGACATGCTGCGAATTTGTGTTTTCCGGGGCGTGCTGTCCGGTGACTGTGGCTGAGGATATCAACCCATTATCTCCCGGCCCCGCATATCCAATCGAACCCAGGGGCGATAGCCGGGGTCCGACCTGCAAGGCTTACTGATTTCGGTCTTATTTCCCGAGGAAGCCAGATCATGCCAGCGCGCGCACCCGATTCACCCGAGCACGACCCTCAACCGACTGCACATGCCCAGGCGGTGGCGGCCTTTCGCGCCGCCGTCCTGGCCAAACTGACCTATGCGGTGGGCAAGGACCCCGATCATGCGTTCGACCATGACTGGTTCGAGGCCATTGCCCTGGCCACCCGGGATCACTTGGTCGATCACTGGATGGATGCCACCCGGCACAGTTACCGCCAGGGGCAGAAACGGGTGTACTACCTGTCCCTGGAGTTTCTGATCGGCCGCCTGCTGGTCGATAGCCTGAGCAATCTCGGCCTGCTCGAGGTGGCGCGCGAGGCCCTGGGCGATCTGGGCGTGGACCTGGAGCGGATCCGCACCCTGGAGCCCGACGCGGCCCTGGGCAACGGGGGCCTGGGCCGGCTGGCGGCCTGCTTTATGGAAAGCATGGCCACCCTCGGGGTGGTCGCCCATGGCTACGGCATTCGTTACGAGCATGGCCTCTTCCGCCAGGCGATAGTCGATGGCTGGCAGCAGGAGCACACGGAGACCTGGCTGGATTTCGGCAACCCCTGGGAGTTCGAACGGCCTGAGGTCAGTTACCGGATCGGCTTCGGCGGCAGCGTCTGTGCCCATGCCGGGGAGGGCGGGGTCACCTGCCAGACCTGGCAGCCGATGGAGACCGTGCGGGCGATCGCCTATGACACCCCGATACTCGGCTGGCGCGGTGCCGGGGTGAACACCCTGCGCCTGTGGCGTGCCCGGGCCGAGGAGGACCTGCACCTGGAACTGTTCAATGCCGGCGATCACTTCGGCGCGGTGGCGGAGGTGGTGCGGGCGGAAAGCATTTCCCGGGTGCTCTATCCGGCCGACAGCACCGAGGCCGGCCAGGAGTTGCGCCTGCGCCAGGAATTCTTCTTCGTTTCCGCCTCGCTCCAGGACCTGCTGCGGCGCCACCTGAACCAGCGCGGCAGCCTGTTGTCCCTGTCCGAATTCGCCGCCATCCAGCTCAATGACACCCACCCGGCGATAGCCGTGGCCGAGCTAATGCGCCTGCTGGTCGACGAGCACGGCGTGCCCTGGGACACGGCCTGGGAACTGACGGTGGCGACGCTGGCCTATACCAACCATACCCTGCTGCCCGAGGCGCTGGAAACCTGGCCGGTGGCCCTGATGGAGCGCCTGCTGCCGCGGCACATGCAGATCATCTACCTGGTCAACGCCCAGCACATCGATGCCTTGCGCGCGCGCGGCCTGCACGACTTCGAGCTGTTGCGCGCGGTCTCCCTGATCCAGGAAGACCATGGCCGGCGCGTGCGCATGGGCAACCTGGCCTTTCTCGGCTGTCACAGCGTCAATGGCGTTTCGGCCCTGCACACCGAACTGATGCGCGAAACGGTCTTTACCCAGCTGCACCGGCTCCATCCCGAGCGGATCAACAACAAGACCAACGGCGTCACCTTTCGCCGCTGGCTGCATCAAAGCAACCCGCGCTTGACCGCGTTGCTGGTGGAAACCCTCGGCCCGGCCGTGCTCGATTCCCCGGAAACCGCGCTGGCCGGGCTCGAGCCTCACGCCGACAAGCCGGCCTTCCGTAAACGCTTCGCCGCCCAGCGCCAGCTCAACAAGGACGCCCTGGTGGCCCTGGTGCAGGAGCGCGTGGGCATCGACCTCGATCCCCACGCGCTCTTCGATGTGCAGGTCAAGCGCATCCACGAATACAAGCGCCAGTTGCTCAACCTGTTGCACACCGTGGCTCTGTACCAGGCGATCCGCGACGAGCCGGGCACGGACTGGGTACCACGGGTGAAGATCTTCGCCGGCAAGGCCGCGGCCAGCTATCAGCAGGCCAAGCTGATCATCAAACTGGCCAACGACATCGCCCGCACCATCAACGACGACCCCACGGTACGCGGCCTGTTGAAGCTGGTGTTCATTCCCAACTACAACGTCAGCCTGGCCGAGGTGATCATCCCGGCGGCGGACCTGTCCGAGCAGATCTCGACCGCCGGCCTCGAAGCCTCGGGCACCAGCAATATGAAGTTCGGCCTGAATGGCGCCTTGACCATCGGTACCCTGGATGGCGCCAATGTGGAGATGGCCCAGCATATCGGCGTCGAGCAGATGTTCATCTTCGGCATGACGGTGCAGCAGGTGGAGGCGCGCGAGCGCAACGCGGAATGGAACGTGAGCACGCTGCTGGCCAACTCCTCGCGCCTGTCCGAAGTGCTGCAAGCCGTGCGCGGCGGGGTGTTCTCGCCGGATGATCCGACCCGCTATGCCGACCTGGTCGATGGTTTGATCGAACATGACCGTTTTATGGTCTGCGCCGACTTCGATGCGTACTGGCAGGCGCAACGCAGGGTCGATCTGCTGTGGCGCACGCCCGACCAGTGGTGGCGCACGGCGATACTCAATACCGCGCGCATGGGCTGGTTCTCCTCCGACCGCACCATCCGTGAGTACGCACGGGAGATCTGGGGGGTGATGGACTGACCTGCCTATTTAGCCCGTCAGGCCGACAACCCGGTACACAGGCGCCCGGCACTGGACTAAGCTTGCTCAACTGAGTTTGTGCCAGCCCTCGGGGCTAAGCGGAGAACGATGTACGCCAGTTTGCTATTTTTTTTGCTGCTGGTACTGCCACTCGGTGCCCAGGCTGCGCCCCCTACGCTGCGACTCGCCAGTCTCGAGTGGTTGCCCTATGTGGGACCGAACTTGCCCCATGGCGGGTTATCGGCCAATACGGCCGCCGTCGTGGCGGCCGAGTTCGGTTATGCGGTGGCGATCGATTATTTTCCGTGGAAACGGGCCATGCAGGTAGGTGGGGAAAATTCCGCCTACGCGGGTTATTTTCCGGCTTACCATACCGATGAACGTGCTCGGCAATGCCACTTTTCGAAACCCATGGGTCATAGCACGGTTGGGCTCGCCTATCTGAAAAGCCAGCCGCTGCAATGGGCGACCTTGGCGGATCTGTCCGCCTTCAAGCTGGGTGTCGTGCTCGGTTACTCCAATGGCGAGGCGTTCGACACCCAGGTCGAACAAGGCCTGTTGACGGTCGAAAGCTCAAATAACGATAGAAATAATCTTAAAAAACTACTGGCCTCCCGGGTCCGGGCCGTGGTGATCGACAAAACCGTTTTGCGTTATTTATTGCTCGCTGATGAGCAACTTAAAAAACACCGTGAGCAAATCGAGTTTCATCCGCGTACTTTGGCGGAGCTGCCCCTGCATATCTGCTTTCAACGCAGCCCCGCCGGCCAAGCGCTTCAGCAGCAATTCAACGCCGCACTGTTGCGGATCAATATGGAAAAAGTGGAAAGCGACTATTTTGATCAATGGGAAAGCCTGAAAGCTCCAGCCGTTGGGGATGAATGATCGACCGGCATGGCGCTGCACAATAGGCAAAATTGGCAACTAGGAAGGTGTGGATGGTCCTGGATAAGCTCAAATGGCAATCCCTGCAGTTCGGCCTACGTGCCTCCATCGTGCTCGCAGTCATAGTCGGGCTGATCATCCCGGCGGGCATCAGCAGTGTTCTGACCCTGGGCTACCGCGAGCAGGCCCTGACCCAGCGCTTGTCGTCCGAACACCAGCGGCTGGTGGAGATCTTGGCCCTGGGCATGCAGGAGCCGCTGTGGAATTTCAACGTCGTCAGCGGCCGTCCGCTGTTCGAATCGCTGCTCGGCGACGAGCGCATCGTGGCCATCCGGGTGCAGGACGAGAGCCAGGCCGATTTCCTGGTCCAGGACCATCCCGAACGCCGCCATGGCCGCCAGCTCACCCTCAGCCGTGAGGTGGTCTACAACGACAAGGCGATCGGCAGCGTCACCCTGGAGATCGACAGCGCGCAACTGGACCACGAAATCAGCCTCGGTCGACGCAGCCTGGCCGGCACCGTGCTGGGTCAACTGCTGTTGAGCCTGCTGCTGATAGTCGCGCTGCTGCAACGCCGGTTGTTGCAGCCGATCCGGCGCCTGACCGAGGAATCCGAGCGCCTGGCGCAGCGCGACCTCTCCACGCCCTTTATCTGGAACCGCAAGGACGAACTGGGCAACCTGGGCGGCAGCCTGGAACAGACCCGCCAGGCCCTGCAGACCCTGTTCAGCCAGATCGAGGCCAAGAACCTGGAACTGCAGGCGGACATCTCCCGTCGGGCGCAAACCGAGCAGGAGTTGCAACGGCACCGGGATCACCTCGAGGAGTTGGTCAGGGAACGCACCGCCGAATTGCTCGCCGCCAAGGAGCGGGCCGATATCGCCAACCAGGCCAAGAGCACCTTCCTGGCCAGCATGACCCATGAACTGCGCACGCCGCTCAATGCGGTACTCGGCTACGCCCAGATCCTCAAGCGCGACAAGGGCCTCAGCGAACGCCAGGCCCTGGGGCTGAACACCATCCAGCAGAGCGGCGAACACCTGCTGATGCTGATCTCCGACCTGCTGGACCTGGCCAAGATCGAGTCGGGCAAGTTCGAACTGGCTCCGGAGGCGGTGAACCTGTCGGCCTTCCTGGCGGGCATCGCCAATATCATTCGAGTCAAGGCCGAACAGAAACAGCTGTCGTTCAGCCTGGAACTGGCTGAAAACCTGCCCCATACGGTGTTGCTGGATGAAAAGCGGGTCAGGCAGATACTGCTGAATATCCTCGGTAATGCGGTGAAGTTCACCGACCGGGGTCAGGTTCGCCTCCGGGTGTCCTGCACGGACGGGGATCCGGTTCTGTTGCACTTCGAGGTCCAGGACAGCGGGGTGGGGATGAGCCCGGATCAGTTGGACAAGATCTTCCAGCCCTTCGAGCAGGTCGGCGAGGCCCAACGCAAGTTCGGCGGAACCGGCCTGGGCTTGTCGATCAGCCGGCAACTGGTGAGGTTGATGGACAGCGATATCCGGGTCGAAAGCCAGCAGGGGCAGGGCAGCCTGTTCGGCTTCGACCTGCTGGCCCCGCGGATCGATGCCGAAATCGCCGCGCCGACGCAGCCCCTGGAGATCATCGGCTATCGCGGACCCCGGCGTAAGATCCTGATAGTCGATGACATCGCGGCCAACCGGGAGATGCTCAAGGACCTGCTCGGTGACCTGGGGTTCGAGGTCTGCCTGGCCTGCAATGGCCTGGAAGGGCTCAAGCAAGCCCAGCAGCAGCGGCCGGATGCGATCCTGATGGATATCGTGATGCCGATCATGGACGGCCTGGAGGCCACGCGGCGCATCCGCCGCAGCCCGGGCCTGGAACAGGTGCCGATCATCGCCATCTCCGCCAGTGTCACCCGGGAGGACCAGAGCGAGAGCCTGGTGGCGGGGGCCGATCACTTCATGACCAAGCCGGTCCAGCAGAATGCCTTGCTGATCAAGCTGGGCGAGTTGCTGCACCTGGAACTGCTGCACGAGGTCCGCCTCGAGCCGGATGCCGCCGAGCCCGCGGAGCTCGTCATTCCGCCCGCGAGCGAAATACGCGCGCTCTACGAACTGGCCCTGGTGGGCAATATGCATAACATCCGCCGGCGTGCCGATGCCATCGAAACCCTGGATGCCCGCTATCGACCCTTTGCCGAGCGCTTGCGCCAATTGGCCAAGGACTATCAGTCCAAATCGATTCTGGAACTGATGACCCAACACCTGGAAGGGAGCCATCCGCAATGAGCGCATTCCTACTGCCGGCGCTGCAGGGCCATACCATCCTGATCATCGACGACACGCCGGCCAACGTGGCGGTCCTGGCCGATTACCTGGAAGAACAGGACTTGCACGTGGTGGTGGCCCAGGACGGCGAAGAAGGCATCCAGCGCGCCTGTTTCGTCCAGCCCGACCTGATTCTGCTGGATGTGATGATGCCGGGCATCGACGGTTTCGAGACCTGCCGTCGGTTGAAGGGCCTGGATGAGGTCAAGGAAATCCCGGTCATCTTCATGACCGCGTTGACCGACACCGAGAGCGTGATCATGGGATTTGGCGTCGGTGCGGTGGACTTCGTCACCAAGCCCATTCGTATCGAGGAAGTCCTGGCGCGGATCAGCACCCACCTGGCCCTGCGGGCCATGCACAAGCAGCTGTCGAGCAAGAACCTGCTGCTGCAGCAGGAGGTCGAGGAACGCCTGCGTGGCGAGGAGGCCTTGCGCAAGGTCGGGGAAGAGCAGCAGTGCCTGATCCAGAAATTGCAGAATGCCCACGAACAGTTGCTGCAATCGGAAAAAATGGCCTCGGTGGGGCAGTTGGCGGCCGGCATCGCCCATGAGATCAACAACCCGGTGGGCTTCGTCAATTCCAATATGGGCACCCTGGAGCGTTACGTGCAAACCCTGCTGAGCGTCATCGAGGACTACGAGCAGGCCATCGGCACCCTGCCCGGCGGGCAGAGCCTGGCGCCACGCCTGGCCCAGATAAGAAAAGACGCGGATATCGATTTTTTGCGCGCGGACATCTTCGAACTGCTGAGCGAGTCCAACGAAGGGCTGGTCCGGGTCAAGGACATAGTTCAATCGCTCAAGGACTTCTCCCATATGGGCGAATCCGCCTGGGTGGCGGCGGACCTGCACCTGGGCATCGAATCGACGCTGAATATCGCCAACAACGAAATCAAGTACAAGGCCAGCGTGGTCAAGGAGTTCGGCCAGTTGCCCCTGGTCAGGTGCATCGCCTCGCAATTGAACCAGGTATTCATGAACCTGTTGATCAACGCGGCCCAGGCCATGGATAAGCCGGGCGTGATCACCATCCGCACGGGTTGCCGGGAGGACTGGGTCTGGATCGAAATCAGCGACAACGGCGCGGGCATTTCCAACGAGGCGATGAAGCGGATCTTCGAGCCCTTCTTCACCACCAAGCCAATTGGCAGCGGCACCGGACTCGGGCTCTCGCTGTCCTACGGCATAGTGAAAAAGCACGGTGGCCGCATCGAGGTGAGCAGCGAACCGGGCAAGGGCGCCTGCTTCACCATCCACCTGCCGGTCAACCCCGCGCCCGATCCGTAGGTGCATATGGCTTAAGCCTCGACGAGCAAGCAGGCGATTTTGTAGCCCGTATAAGCCTTGGCGCAATCCGGGGCAGTGGGTTTTGACGAAGTGCTGGTAGGCCGTAGGTCGGGTTAGCGAAGCGTAACCCGACCTACGAAAAGCGAATGTGCCTGCTCTGGCAGACCAAAGGCCAAAGGCGGGTGAACCCCGCGAGTTTTTATTTACCCTGCTTCTCAGGCCTTTCCGGCCTTCAAGCCCAGGCGGCTGGCCAGGCGCAGCAGGTTGGCGCGATCGAGCCCCAGTTCCCGGGCCGTGGCGGCCCAGTTGCCCTGGTTGCGCGTCAGCGCCAGGGCGATCTGCTGGCGCTGGAAATCGTCCACGGCCTGGCGCAGGTCCTGGCTGCCCAGCGCGGACGGCTGAGCCGAGGGCACCTGTGCCGGCGCGGCCGCGGCCGGCAGGTCCAGTTGGGCGGCGCAGAGGGTGAGGATGCGCGGCCGTTCGGCGTGGCATGCCAGGGCCTTGAGCCCGGCACGCCCGAGCAGGTGCTCCAGT
>DATDTH010000656.1:0-2770 GCA_035290985.1 Pseudomonas sp.
CGCCGCGCCGCCGCAGCTGGCCGGCGCCGGCGCGCCGCTGCTCGGTGACAGCTGGCCGCTGGATGCCCTGGAGGGGGCCCGTGGCCAGTTGCTGGGCCGCCTGGTCGCCTTCGTCCAGCGCCTGAGCGACTGCGCCGAAACCCTGCAGCGCCCCCGGCCACTGGCCGACTGGGCCATCAGCCTGCAACAGCTGATCGACGGCCTGTTCGACGAGCGCGAGGCCGGCGACACCTTGCTGTTGCTCAGCCAGGCTTGCGCCGCGCTGGCCCAACAGGCGCTCGACGCCGGCATCAGCCGTCCGCTGGAGCTGGACCTGGTGCGCGAGCAACTGACCGGCGTACTGGAACAGGGCGGCGGCGCCTCGGGTTTTCTCACCGGCGGCGGCGCCTCGGGTTTTCTCACCGGCACCATGGTGCAGATGCGCAGCCTGCCGTTTCGCCTGGTCTGCCTGCTCGGCCTGGACGACGGCGCCCTGCCGCGGCGCACCCCGGCCGCCGGCTTCGACCTGATCGCCCGACAGCCGCGGCGCGGCGACCGCGCCCGGCGCCTGGACGACCGTTACCTGCTGCTGGAAATCCTGCTCTCGGCCCGCGATGCCCTGTACCTAAGCTATGTCGGCCGCGACCCGCGCAACAACGCTGTGCTGCCGCCCTCGGTGCTGATCAGCGAGTTGTTGGAAACCGTCGACCTGACCGCCGTAGCCGCCGAAGGCGAGCCGGCCAGCGCCGGCCTACTCATCAGTCACCCGCTGCAGCCCTTCGCCCCGGGCAACTTCGCCGGCGGCCGTCACAGCGGTTTCGCCGCCCCCTGGTTCCGCGCCGCCCAGCGCCTGGCCGAGCCGTCCCAGGCCGAGGCCCAGCCCTTCGCCAGCCGCCTGGCGGAACCGGACGGCGACTGGCTGTGCCTGGAGCCCAGCCAACTGATCCAGTGCTTCAAGCACCCGGCGCGCTACCTGCTGGAGCAGCGCCTGGGCCTGCGCCTGGCCGCCGCCGAAGAGGCCCTGGCCGGCGACGAACCCTTCGCCGTCGAGTGGACCAGCCAGCACGGCCTGCGCCAGCTGGCCCTGCAGGCCATCGAATGCGGCTGGAGCGAGGCCGAGGAGCGCCAGGTGGCCGCCGCCTCCGGCTGGCTGCCGGTGGGCGAGCTGGGGCAGGCCTATTGGGGCCAGCTGCGCGGACCGATCCGCGCCTTCGCCCCGACCCTGTTCGACGAGCGCCCGCTGGATGCGCCGCAGCCGCTGCTGGTGGACCTGCAACTGGCCGGCGTGCGGATCCACGGCTGGCTCGACGGGGTCACCGCCAGCGGCCTGTTCGACTACCGCCTGCGCGACCTCGGCGCCTGGGAGCTGGCGCCGTTCTGGCTGCGTCACCTGCTGCTGAATGCCGCGGCTGGGGCGGGGCCCGCCGAGGCCCGCGCCAGCCGCCTGTTGTCGCCCAGGAGCGAATGGCGCCTGGGGCCGCTGAACAACCCCCTGGAATTGCTCGAACCCTGGCTGCTCGCCTACCGCCAGGCGCTGTGCGAACCCCTGCCGCTGCTGGCCAAGGCCAGCCACGGCTTCGCCCGCAAGTGGCGCGCCCCCGGGCGCAAGGAGCCGG
This sequence comes from Pseudomonas sp., assembly GCA_035290985.1. Lineage (GTDB taxonomy): Bacteria > Pseudomonadota > Gammaproteobacteria > Pseudomonadales > Pseudomonadaceae > Aquipseudomonas. The sequence goes on from DATDTH010000656.1 coordinate 1,596, forward strand.
TGGAGGCCGCGCGCGGGGAAGCGCGGGTGATGTGGCAAGGCAACGACTTCATGACCGGTGAGAGCCAGGACCCCTGGAATGCCCTGGCCTTCCGCGACCGCGATCCCCTGGACGCCCGCTTCGAGGCCCTGGCCGAACAGCTCTACGGCCCGGCCCTGGATGCCCTGCAAGGCGAGGAGCAGGAGCCATGAGCGGCGCGACCCTGGACCTGCTGCACGACAGCTTCGACGGCCGTTCGCTGATCGAGGCCAGCGCCGGCACAGGCAAGACCTGGACCCTGACCGCGCTCTACGCCCGCCTGCTGCTGGAAAAGCAGCTGTCGGTGGCGCAGATACTAGTGGTCACCTTCACCACCGCGGCCACCGCCGAGTTGCGCGAGCGCATCCGCACGCGCTTGGCCGAGTTGTTGGCGGTCTACGAGCAGGGCCCGGGCCAGGACGCCCTGCTCAACCAGTTGCAGGCCCAGTACCCCGGCCCAGCCAACCACAGGCGGCTGCTGCTGGCGGTGCACGGCTTCGACGAGGCGGCGATCTTCACCATCCACGGTTTCTGCCAGCGCGCCCTGCAGGATGCGGCGTTCGAGGCCGGCGGCGATTTCGACAACGAACTGACCCAGGATGACCGCGAGCTGCTCGATGCCCTGCTGGCCGACCTCTGGCGCCATGAACTGGCCGCCGCCGAGCCGGAATGGGCGGCCTTCCTGGTGCAGCAGAAGACCACCCCGCAGAGCCTGCGCCAGCGCCTGCGCAATCACCTGGGCAAACCCTACCTGCGGATCGAGCCGCAGCCCAGCGCGCGGGCGGGCTTCAGCGCGCTGCGCGCGGCCTGGCAGCGGGCGCGGCAGGCCTGGCAGGGCGAAAGCGCGGCCTGGCTGGAACAGCTCAAGGCCTTCGAGGGCTTCAAGAGCAATATGTGCGACCGGGCCAAGCTGGGCGCCTGGCAGGCCGAGCTGGAGGGCTACTTCAGCGACGCGGCAGCCCTCTTCAGCAAGACGGAGGCGCACCAGCGGTTGTCCCGCGACGGCCTGGCCAAGGCCAGCAAGAAAGACCAGCAGGCGCCGCCGTCGCCCCTCGCCGAGGCCCTCCAGGACCTCTGCGAGGCCCTGGACGCGGCCCAGCCGGAGACCGCCCAGCGCCTGGTCGACCTGCAGGTGCGGCTGATCGCCCAGCTCAACG
>DATDTH010000657.1:0-9039 GCA_035290985.1 Pseudomonas sp.
GTTCAGGCTGCCTCCGACCAGGGCGTCGAGCATGCGCTGGCGATCGTCGAGGTCGGCCCAGATGCCCAGCTCCACGGAACTGCGTCCCAGCACTTCGACGTTGCTCCAGCCGAACTGGCGTTCGAAGCTGGCATTGATCTCGATAAAGGTGCCGTCGCTCTTGTCGGTGATGACCACGGCATCGGGGCTGTGGAGAAAGGCCTTGGCGAACTTCTCCTCGCTGTTGCGCAGGGCCGCTTCGGCTCTTTTGCGCTCGCTGGTGTCGAGGAAGGTGGCGAGGAGGAACGCCTGACCCTCCAGTTCGATGTACTGGCAGGAGAGCACACCGTCGAGGATGCGCCCGCTACGGGTACGCAGTTGCACGTCCTGGATCACCGGCTCGCCGGTCTGGGGGGCGGTGCGGCGCAGGAAATCGCGCTGGGCGGGTTCGACCCAGATGTCGAGGTCGGTGGTGGAGCGGTTCTGCAATTCCTCGAGCGTCCACTCGAAGGTGCTGACGAAATGCTGATTGGCCGCGGTGATCACCGCATCCTCATAGCGCACCAGCAGCACCACATCGGGGCTCAGGTGAAACAGGCTGGAGAAGCGTCGTTCGGATTGGATCAGCGCCTCTTCCCGTTGCTGCTGGGCGCTGATGTCGCGGATCACCCCAACGATACGCGGATGGCCGTCGGGGTCGCGTTGCAGGCTGCCGCTGATTTCCAGCCAGTGCAGGCTGCCATCCGGCCAGCGGATGCGGTGACGGAAGGCGCGGTTGCTCGGCTCGCCGTTCAGGGCGTCCTGGAACAGTTGCATGACCAGGGGGCGATCCTCTTCGAGGATCAGCTCCAGGTAGTTGATCGGTTCCGTCAGCGGCCGCTTGGGGTCCAGGCCGAACAAGGCCTGGGCACCCCGCGACCAACTGACCCGGCCGCTGTCGATGTCCCAGTGCCAGGCGCCCAGGCGCGCGCCATTGAGCGCGGCCAGCAGGCGTGGGGCATCCTGCCAGGCGCTTTCGAATTCGGCGGCGTCCAGGGCGGGGATAAAGGGAAATGGCGGCTGGCGATCAGTGGGTTCGGCCATCGGCGGCCCTGTAAGGCTTGGATAAAACGCCCAAGGAGCAAGGGCGCAACGGCAACGGGATCATGGACAAGGTTTTTCTTATTATGCTCACGTTAGCCTCTGGGCCGGTGCCTGTACAAGGCCCTCGCGCTGTTCATCGAGCAAGGCCATAAAGGCTTTGGCCGCGTTGGACAGGGTGCGTTCCGTATGCAGGATGTAACCGAGTTGGCGTTCGAGCTGGATGCCGGCCAGCGGCAGGCGCGCCACCTGGTCGTCGAGCATGGTGCGTGGCAGCACGCTCCAGGCCAGGCCGATGGACACCATCATCTTGATGGTTTCCAGGTAGTTGGTGCTCATGCCGATATTCGGTGTCAGCCCCTGGGCGGCGAACAGCTTGCTGACGATATGGTGGGTAAAGGTGTTGCCACCGGGAAAGACCGCCGGGTGGCGCGCCACGTCGGCCAGCTCGATGGCGCCGCTGCGCGCCAGGGGGTGTTCGGGGGCCGCGACGAAATCCAGGGGGTCGTCCCATACGGGTACGGCCCGGACCGGCGCGTGGGTCTCCGGTGCCAGGGTGATCACCGCCAGTTCGGCGCGGCCGTGCAGGATCTCCTCGTAAGCCACTTCCGAATCGAGGAACTGGATGTCCAGGGCCACCTGGGGATGGGCGCGGGTGAAGGCGCGCAGCAGCGGTGGCAGGCGGTGCAGGCCGATATGGTGACTGGTGGCCAGGGTCAGGCGGCCGCTGATCTCGCCGCTGAGGTTGCTCAGGGCACGCCGGGTGTCGTCCAGCACATTGAGAATCTGGTAGGCCCGCGGCAGCAGGGCGCGGCCGGCTTCGGTCAGGCTGACCTCGCGGCCCAGGCGGTCGAACAGGCGCACCTTGAGTTGGTATTCCAGGCCGGCGATGCGTTTGCTGATCGCCGGTTGGGTCAGGTGCAGGCGCTCGCCAGCACCGGAAAAACTGCCGGTCTCGGCGATGGCGATAAAGGCATTGAGGCTGGCGAGGTCCATAAACAGAGCTCCAGGCGGCAAGCTATAAGCGGCAAGAGGAAAAGCTGCGAGTCTTGCTTGCACTTTAAGTGCTTGCAGCTTAGCGCTATTCCGGCAAGGAATGCTTTGAATAAAAAATATGAATTTGAGTTATTCGATGCGAGTCCCTAGGATCGACTCTACAAGCCAAGGGGTGGTTGACCGCGGCATAGAAAGACGCTGATGAGGACGCGCTGATGGCCGGCAAAACGCTGTACGACAAACTTTGGGATGCCCATGAGGTCAAGCGGCGTGACGACGGTTCGTCGCTGATCTACATCGACCGCCATATTCTCCACGAAGTGACTTCGCCCCAGGCCTTCGAAGGCCTGCGCCTGGCCGCGCGCAAGCCCTGGCGGATCGATGCCAACATCGCCACCCCGGACCATAACGTACCGACCACCCGCGCCGAGCGCCAGGGCGGCCTGGAGTCCATCGCCGACGAGGTGTCGCGCCTGCAGGTGCAGACCCTGGACGAGAACTGCGATGCATTCGGTATCCTCGAATTCAAGATGAACGACCTGCGCCAGGGCATAGTCCACGTGGTCGGGCCGGAGCAGGGCGCGACCCTGCCGGGCATGACCGTGGTCTGCGGCGACTCGCACACCTCGACCCATGGCGCGTTCGCCGCCCTGGCCCACGGTATCGGCACCTCGGAGGTCGAACATGTGCTGGCGACCCAGTGCCTGGTGGCCAAGAAGATGAAGAACATGCTGGTCCGGGTCGAGGGCACGCTGCCATTTGGCGTGACCGCCAAGGACGTGGTGCTGGCGATCATCGGTCGGATCGGCACCGCCGGCGGCAACGGCCACGCCCTGGAATTCGCCGGCAGCGCGATTCGCGAGCTGTCCATGGAAGGGCGCATGACCCTCTGCAATATGGCCATCGAAGCCGGTGCCCGGGTCGGGGTGGTGGCCGCGGACGAGAAGACGGTCGAGTACGTCAGGGGCCGGCCGTTCGCGCCCAAGGGCGCGGACTGGGACGTGGCGGTGGCGGCCTGGAAGGACCTGGTCTCCGATGCCGACGCCTGCTTCGACACTGTGGTCGAGATGCGCGCCGAAGACATCAAGCCCCAGGTCACCTGGGGCACCTCGCCGGAGATGGTCCTGCCGGTGGACGCCCAGGTGCCGGATCCGAGCCGCGAGGCCGATCCGGTCAAGCGCGACTCCATCGAGCGGGCCCTGAAATACATGGGCCTGCGGGCGAACCAGGCGATCACCGATATCCAGCTGGATCGGGTGTTTATCGGTTCGTGCACCAACTCGCGGATCGAGGACCTGCGCGCGGCCGCGGCCATCGCCAAGGGTCGCAAGGTGGCCGCGACCATCAAGCAGGCGCTGGTGGTGCCGGGCTCGGGCCTGGTCAAGGCCCAGGCCGAGGCGGAAGGCTTGCACCTGATCTTTCTCGAGGCCGGTTTCGAATGGCGCGAACCGGGCTGCTCCATGTGCCTGGCGATGAACCCGGACAAGCTGGGCAGCGGCGAGCATTGCGCCTCCACCTCGAACCGCAACTTCGAAGGCCGGCAGGGCACGGGCGGGCGCACGCACCTGGTCAGTCCGGCCATGGCCGCGGCGGCCGCGGTGACCGGCCGCTTTATCGATGTGCGCGAGCTGAGCCAATAAGGAAAGGATGAGATGAAAGCATTTACCCAACACAAGGGCTTGGTCGCGCCGCTGGACAGAGCCAACGTCGACACCGATCAGATCATCCCGAAGCAGTTCCTTAAGTCGATCAAGCGTTCCGGTTTCGGCCCGAACCTGTTCGATGAGTGGCGTTATCTGGACATCGGCCAGCCGGGCCGGGATAACAGCAATCGCCCGTTGAACGAGGCCTTCGTCCTCAACCATGCCCGCTACCAGGGCGCCAGCGTGCTGCTGGCCCGGGAGAACTTCGGCTGCGGTTCGAGCCGCGAACACGCGCCCTGGGCCCTGGAAGAGTACGGTTTTCGCGCGATCATCGCGCCGAGCTACGCCGATATCTTCTTCAACAACAGCTTCAAGAACGGCCTGCTGCCGATCATCCTGCCGGAGGCCGAAGTCGACCAGTTGTTCCAGCTGGTGGAGGCTAACGAAGGCTATCAGTTGAGCCTGGACCTGGCGGCGCAGACCGTGACCCGGGCCGACGGCAAGGTCCTGAGCTTCGAGGTCGACGCCTTTCGCAAGCATTGCCTGCTGCACGGCCTGGACGATATCGGCCTGACCCTGCAAGACGCCGAAGCGATCAAGGCGTTCGAAAGCCAACACCAGCGGAGCAACCCCTGGTTGTTCGGCTCGATCAAATAACAGAGATGCAAGCCGCAAGCTTCAAGCTGCAAGTAAGAGCAGCTTCTGCGGGTGGCTTGTAGCTCAAAGCTTGCAGCTATTTCCGAAGGAAATCCCCCATGAGCAAACAGATTCTGATTCTTCCGGGTGACGGCATAGGTCCGGAAATCATGGCCGAAGCGGTCAAGGTGCTGGAACTGGCCAACGACAAGTTCCAGTTGGGCTTCGAGCTGAGCCATGACCTGATCGGTGGCGCGGCCATCGACCAGCACGGCGTGCCCCTGGCCGACGAAACCCTGGCCCGGGCGCGCGCCGCCGACGCGGTGCTGCTGGGCGCGGTGGGCGGCCCGAAATGGGACAAGATCGAGCGCGACATCCGCCCCGAGCGCGGCTTGCTGAAGATCCGCGCGCAGCTGGGGCTGTTCGCCAACCTGCGTCCGGCCATCCTTTATCCGCAGCTGGCCGAGGCGTCCAGCCTCAAGCCGGAGGTGGTGGCGGGCCTGGATATCCTGATCGTGCGCGAGCTGACCGGGGGCATCTACTTCGGCGCGCCGCGCGGCACCCGGACCCTGGAGAACGGCGAGCGTCAGGCCTACGACACCTTGCCCTACAGCGAAAGCGAAGTGCGCCGGATCGCCCGGGTCGGCTTCGACATGGCGCGGGTGCGCGCCAAGAAGCTCTGCTCGGTGGACAAGGCCAACGTGCTTGCCTCCAGCCAGCTGTGGCGCGAGGTGGTCGAGGAAGTGGCCAAGGATTACCCGGACGTCGAACTCAGCCATATGTACGTCGACAACGCTGCCATGCAACTGGTGCGCGCGCCCAAGCAATTCGACGTGCTGGTCACCGACAATATGTTCGGCGACATCCTGTCGGATCAGGCTTCCATGTTGACCGGTTCCATCGGCATGCTGCCGTCGGCTTCCCTGGATGCGAACAACAAGGGCATGTACGAGCCCTGCCACGGTTCTGCGCCGGACATCGCCGGCCAGGGCATCGCCAACCCCTTGGCGACCATCCTTTCGGTGTCGATGATGCTGCGCTACAGCTTCAATCAGCAGGCCGCGGCCGACGCCATCGAGCGGGCCGTCAGCCAGGTGCTCGACCAGGGGCTGCGCACGGGCGATATTTTCTCCCCGGGCAAGCTCAAGGTCGGTACCGCGGCCATGGGCGACGCGGTGGTCGCGGCCCTGGGGTCGCTCTGATCAAGTAATCTCTTCGGCCCGCTGCCGTGGTGGCGGTCTACTGGTTTAGCGAAGGTGCGGTTATGAAACGTGTAGGTCTGATCGGTTGGCGCGGGATGGTCGGTTCCGTGCTTATGCAGCGCATGCTGGAAGAGCGGGACTTCGATCTGATCGAGCCGGTGTTCTTCACCACCTCCAACGTCGGTGGCCAGGGCCCCGCGGTGGGCAAGGACATCGCCCCGCTGAAGGATGCCTACGACCTCGAGGCGCTCAAGGGCCTGGACGTGATCCTCAGCTGCCAGGGCGGCGACTACACCAGCGACGTCTTCCCCCGGCTGCGCGCGGCCGGCTGGCAGGGCTACTGGATCGATGCGGCGTCCTCGCTGCGCATGGACGATAGCGCGGTCATCGTCCTGGATCCGGTTAACCGCAAGGTGATCGACCAGTCCCTGGATGCCGGCACCAAGAACTATATCGGCGGCAACTGCACCGTGAGCCTGATGCTGATGGCCCTCGGCGGTCTCTACGAAGCCGGCCTGGTGGAGTGGATGAGCGCCATGACCTACCAGGCCGCGTCCGGGGCTGGCGCGCAGAACATGCGCGAGCTGATCAAGCAGATGGGCGCCATCCATGGCGCGGTCGCCGAGGATCTGGCCAATCCGGCCAGCGCCATCCTCGATATCGACCGCAAGGTGGCCGAGGCCATGCGCGGCGAGGGCTTCCCGACCGACCAGTTCGGCGTGCCCCTGGCCGGCAGCCTGATTCCCTATATCGACAAGGAGCTGCCGAACGGCCAGAGCCGCGAAGAGTGGAAGGGCCAGGCCGAGACCAACAAGATATTGGGGCGCAACAAGAGCCCGATTCCGGTGGACGGCCTGTGCGTGCGGATCGGCGCCATGCGTTGCCACAGTCAGGCCCTGACCATCAAGCTGAACAAGGATGTGCCGATGGCCGATATCGAAAGCCTGATCAGCCAGCACAACCCCTGGGTCAAGCTGGTGCCGAACCAGCGTGAGGCCAGCATCCGTGAGCTGGGGCCGACCGCGGTCACCGGCACCCTGAACGTGCCGGTCGGGCGCCTGCGCAAGCTGAACATGGGCTCGCAGTACCTGGGCGCCTTCACCGTGGGCGACCAGCTGCTGTGGGGCGCGGCCGAACCGCTGCGGCGCATGCTGCGGATCCTGCTGGAGCGTTGATCGATGCGGGCACCGACGCTCAGTCGGTGTCCGATTGCCTGGGCGCGGGGGGGCGGTTACAGTGCTCCCCCGTTTTGCCTGAGATCCCCCGCATGAGCCAGCTCTTCGATATCGCCGTGATCGGCGCCACCGGCACTGTGGGGGAAACCCTGGTGCAGCTGCTCGAAGAGCGCGATTTCCCCATCGGGACCCTGCATCTGCTGGCCAGTATCGAGTCGGCCGGCCAGTCCCTACCGTACAAGGGCAAGAACCTGCGGGTCCGCGAGCTGGAACGCTTCGATTTCAGTCAGGTCGCCCTGGTCTTCCTCGCCGCTGGTGACGCGGTCAGCCGGGCCTACGCGGCCAAGATCCATGCCGCCGGCTGTTCGCTGATCGACCTGTCCGGTGCTCTGTCGGCCGAACAGGCCCCGCGCATCGTGCCTGAGGCCAATGGCGAGCGGCTCGCGGACCTGGCCGCGCCTTATCAGTTGACCAGCCCGAGCGCCTCGGTTGCCGCGCTGGCCACTGTGCTGGCGCCGTTGCGCGCGGTGCTCAAACTGCAGCGGCTGACGGTGACCGCCTGCCTGGCCGTTTCCAGTCAGGGCCGCGAAGGGGTGGTCGAATTGGCGCGCCAGACCACTGAGCTGCTGAATGTGCGACCCCTGGAGCCGCGTTTCTTCGATCGCCAGGTCGCGTTCAACCTGCTGGGGCAGGTGGGCGCCGCCGACGACCAGGGCTATACCCTGCTGGAGCGTCGCCTGGTCGAGGAGCTGAAGCAGGTGCTGGCGGTGGCTGACCTGAAAGTAGCGGCGACCTGCATCCAGGCGCCGGTGTTCTTCGGTGACAGCCTGAGCCTGTGCCTGCAGGCGGAACAGCCGGTCGACCTGGCGGCATTGTGCGCCGCGCTGGATGGCGCGCCGGGCATCGAGCGGGTCGAGGCGGGCGATTACCCGACGGCCGTGGGCGATGCGGTGGGCCAGGATGAGGTCTATGTTGGTCGGGTTCGCCTCGGTCTGGACGACCCCAGTCAGGTCAATTTGTGGATTGCGTCTGATAACGTGCGAAAAGGCGCGGCTCTGAATGCTGTGCAATTGGCTGAGTTATTGATAAAACACTATCTGTAAAAGATACTTACCCGGAAATTTGAAGAATCTTTCTAGCTTGGCAATACTGGCCGAGCTGATTGCTGAATGGGGAACCGCCGCAAGGTGGAACAGGCAGCAGCTACAAGACCCTCTCGCATGTCGAGAAAAAAAGATAAAACAAGGGAAAACGCTATGGTTCGGGTTCGCAAACTGGTGCTGGCAATCGCGGCTGCTTCGGCGCTGACCTCCGGTATGGCGCAGGCACTCGGCCTCGGGGAAGTGACCCTGAAGTCGGCGCTGAATCAACCGTTGGTGGCAGAGATCGAATTGTTGGAGGTGCGTGACCTGGCCTCGGACGAATTGATTCCGACCCTGGCGTCTCCCGAAGAGTTCACCAAGGCGGGTGTCGACCGTCAGTACTTTCTGACGGATCTGAAGTTCACCCCGGTGCTCAAGCCCAACGGCAAGAGCGTGATTCGCATCACCTCCAGCAAGCCGGTGCGCGAGCCTTACCTGAATTTCCTGGTGGAAGTGCTCTGGCCCAACGGTCGCTTGCTGCGTGAGTACACCGTGCTGCTGGATCCGCCGCTCTATTCACCGCCCAGCACCCTGGCCGTCGCGCCGCAGTTGCCGGTGGCCGCGCCCCGCGCCCCGGCTGCCGCCGCGCCGCGTCCCGCCGCCCCCGTTGCGCCGGCTGCTCCGCGCCAGTCCGCCGCCGCCCCCGCGCCGGCCGCCGTCAGCCCGCTGAACGACAAGGAATACAAGACCACCGGCAGCGACACCCTCTGGGAAATCGCCCAGCGTGTGCGGGCCGGCGGTAGCGTGCATCAGACCATGCTGGCGATCCAGGACCTGAACCCGGGAGCCTTCGTCGACGGCAATATCAACCGCCTGAAGAGCGGCCAGGTGCTGCGCCTGCCCGACGAACAGCAAATCAAGACCCGTGCCCAGGGCGAGGCGGTGGCCCAGGTCGCCGAGCAGAACAATGCCTGGCGTGAAGGCCGCAGCCTGGCTGCCGGCACCCGTCAGCTGGATGCCACCAAGCGCGAGTCGGCGGGTGCGGCACCGGCCGAGGCCCCGAGCAAGGACAGCCTGAAGCTGGTTTCCGCCGAAACCGGCAAATCGACCGCCGGCAGCGACAAGGGCGCGGCGGGCGAAAGCAAGGCCCTGAGCGAGAAGCTGGCCGTGACCAAGGAGAGCCTCGATTCCACCCGTCGCGAGAACGACGAGTTGAAAGGGCGCATGGGCGATCTGCAGGGGCAAC
>DATDTH010000658.1:0-5003 GCA_035290985.1 Pseudomonas sp.
GGGCCTGGCCCGTCCGGGCAGCGAAGACATGGGCACCAAGCTGATGGGCTTCTCCGGCAAGGTGAAGAACCCCGGCCTCTGGGAGCTGCCGTTCGGCGTCCCGGCCCGCGAGCTGTTCGAGGACTATGCCGGCGGCATGCGCGACGGCTTCAAGCTCAAATGCTGGCAACCCGGCGGCGCCGGCACCGGTTTCCTGCTGCCCGAGCACCTGGATGCGCCCATGTTCGCCGCCGGCATCGCCAAGGTCGGCACCCGCATGGGCACCGGCCTGGCCATGGCGGTGGACGAGAGCGTCAACATGGTCAGCCTGCTGCGCAACATGGAAGAGTTCTTCGCCCGCGAGTCCTGCGGATTCTGCACCCCCTGCCGCGACGGCCTGCCCTGGAGCGTCAAGCTGCTGCGGGCCCTGGAACAGGGCAAGGGCCAGGCCGGCGACATCGAGACCCTGGAGCAGCTGTGCACCCTGCTCGGCCCCGGCAAGACCTTCTGCGCCCACGCACCGGGCGCCATCGAGCCCCTGGGCAGCGCGATCAAGTATTTCCGCCCGGAATTCGAAGCAGGCATCGCCCGCACGGGCAACCCGTTCGAGGCCCGGCCTCAGGCGGTGAATGTTTAACCCTGCGCGTCCGGCGACGGGCCCGCGGCGAGGGAGGTTGGTCATTGACCATTGCCCCTTGTCACGGACCCCGTTACCGGCGCACAGCAAGACCCGTATTCCATTAGCCACGTCCGCCCTCGGGCGGATTAACGAAGAAACCTGAACCATGGCCACTATCCACGTAGACGGCAAAGCGCTCGAAGTCGACGGTGCGGACAACCTGCTCCAGGCCTGTCTGTCGCTGGGCCTCGACATCCCCTACTTCTGCTGGCACCCGGCGCTGGGCAGCGTCGGCGCCTGCCGCCAATGCGCGGTCAAGCAGTACAGCGACGAGAACGACAAGCGCGGCCGCCTGGTCATGTCCTGCATGACCCCCGCCACCGACAACAGCTGGATCTCCATCGACGACGAGGAGGCCAAGCAGTTCCGCGCCAGCGTCGTCGAATGGCTGATGACCAACCACCCCCACGATTGCCCGGTCTGCGAGGAAGGCGGCCACTGCCACCTGCAGGACATGACGGTGATGACCGGCCACAACGAGCGCCGTTACCGCTTCAGCAAACGCACCCACCAGAACCAGGAACTCGGGCCCTTTATCGGCCACGAGATGAACCGCTGCATCGCCTGCTACCGCTGCGTGCGCTACTACAAGGACTATGCCGGCGGCACCGACCTGGGCGTATTCGGCGCCCACGACAACGTCTATTTCGGCCGGGTCGAAGACGGCACCCTGGAAAGCGAGTTCTCCGGCAACCTGACCGAGGTCTGCCCCACCGGAGTCTTCACCGACAAGACCCACTCCGAGCATTACACCCGCAAGTGGGACATGCAGTTCGCCCCGAGCATCTGCCATGGCTGCTCCAGCGGCTGCAACATCAGCCCCGGCGAGCGCTACGGCGAGATCCGCCGCATCGAGAACCGCTTCAACGGTTCGGTGAACCAGTATTTCCTCTGCGACCGCGGCCGCTTCGGCTACGGCCATGTCAACCGCAGCGACCGGCCACGCCAGCCGCTGCTCCAGGGCGGCAGCCAACCGGCCCTGAAACTGAGCCTGGACGCGGCCCTGGACAATGCCGCCGAGCTGCTGCGCGGACGCAATATAGTCGGCATCGGCTCGCCCCGGGCCAGCCTGGAAAGCAACTTCGCCCTGCGTGAGCTGGTCGGTGCCGAGCACTTCTATTGTGGCATTGGCGCCGCCGAGCTGGACAACCTGCGCCTGGTCCTCAAGGTGCTGCAGGACAGCCCACTGCCGATCCCGACCCTGCGCCAGATCGAGGAACACGACGCAGTCTTCGTCCTTGGCGAAGACCTGACCCAGACCGCCGCGCGCATGGCCCTGGCCCTGCGCCAGACGGTCAAGGGCAAGGCCGTGGCCATGGCCGAGGCCCTGAAGATCCAGCCCTGGCTGAATGCCGCCGTGCAGACCATCGGCCAGGACGCGCTGCATCCGCTGTTTATCGCCAGCCTGGATGCCACCCGCCTGGACGACGTGGCCGAGGCCTGCGTGCATGCCGCGCCGGACGACCTGGCGCGCCTGGGATTCGCCGTGGCCCACGCCCTGGATGCCAGCGCACCGGCAGTGGCCGGGCTGGAAGCCGAAGCCCTGGAACTGGCCCAGCGCATCGCCGCGGCCCTGCTGGCCGCCGAACGCCCGCTGATCATCGCCGGCACCTCCCTGGGCAATAAGGGCTTGATCGAAGCCGCCGCCAATATCGCCAAGGCCCTCAAGCTGCGCGAGAAGAACGGCTCCCTGAGCCTGGTGGTGGCCGAAGCCAACAGCCTCGGCCTAGCCATGCTCGGCGGCGACTCCGTGGATGCGGCCCTGCAGGCCCTGACTTCGGGCTCGGCCGACGCCCTGGTGGTGCTGGAAAACGATCTGTACACCCGGGCCGACGCGGCCCTGGTCGATGCCGCGCTGGCCGCGGCCAAGGTGCTGATAGTCGCCGATCACCAGCAGACCGCCACCACCGCCCGCGCCCACTTGGTCTTGCCGGCTGCCAGCTTCGCCGAAGGCGACGGCACCCTGGTCAGCCAGGAAGGCCGCGCCCAGCGCTTCTTCCAGGTGTTCGAACCGACCTACCTGGACGCCAGCATCCTGGTCCATGAAGGCTGGCGCTGGTTGCATGCCCTGCGCAGCACCCTGCTCGGCCAGGACGTGGACTGGACCCAGCTCGATCACGTGACCGCCGCCACCGCCGCCAGCACCCCGCTGCTGGCCGGCATCGCCGGCGCCGCGCCGAACGCCGCGTTCCGCATCAAGGGCCTGAAACTGGCGCGCGAACCGCTGCGTTACAGCGGCCGTACCGCCATGCGCGCCAATGTCAGCGTGCACGAACCCCGCCAGCCCCAGGACAAGGATTCGGCCTTCGCCTATTCCATGGAAGGCTATTCGGGCTCGGCCGAACCGCGCCAACAGGTACCCTTCGCCTGGTCGCCGGGCTGGAACTCGCCCCAGGCCTGGAACAAGTTCCAGGACGAGGTCGGCGGTCACCTGCGCGCCGGCGATCCGGGCGTGCGCCTGATCGAAACCAAGGGCGACGCCCTGAGCTGGTTCACCCGCGTGCCGGCGCCCTTCGCCCCGGCCGTCGGGACCTGGCAGGCGGTGCCGGTGCATCACCTGTTCGGCAGCGACGAGATGTCCGCCCGCGCCGCGCCCATCCAGGCGCGGATTCCCGCGGCTTATGTGACCCTGGCCAAGTCCGAGGCGGACCGTCTGGGGGTTAACGAAGGCGCGCTGCTCAGCCTGACGCTGGCTGGCCAGACCCTGCGCCTGCCGCTGCGCATCAGCGAGGAGTTGAGCGCCGGCCTGGTCGCATTGCCCGTCGGCCTGGCGGGCATTCCGCCGGTCCTGGCCGGGCGAATCGTCGATAGCCTGCAGGAGGCCGCACTATGAATTGGCTCACTCCCGAGCTGATCGACATCATCCTCGCCGTGCTGCGGGCCATCGTGATACTGCTCGCCGTGGTCGTCTGCGGCGCGCTCTTGAGCTGGGTCGAACGGCGCCTGCTGGCGCTCTGGCAGGACCGTTACGGCCCGAACCGGGTCGGCCCCTTCGGCATGTTCCAGATCGCCGCCGACATGATCAAGATGTTCTTCAAGGAAGACTGGACGCCGCCGTTCGCCGACAAGGTGATCTTCACCCTGGCGCCGGTGGTGGCCATGAGCGCCCTGCTGATCGCCTTCGCGATCATCCCCATCACCCCGACCTGGGGCGTGGCGGACCTGAACATAGGCCTGCTGTTCTTCTTCGCCATGGCCGGCCTGTCGGTCTATGCGGTGCTGTTCGCCGGCTGGTCGAGCAACAACAAGTTCGCCCTGCTCGGCGCCCTGCGGGCCTCGGCCCAGACCCTGTCCTATGAAGTCTTCATGGGCCTGGCGCTGATGGGCATCGTGATCCAGGTCGGCTCGTTCAACATGCGCGAGATAGTCGAGTACCAGGCGCAGAACCTGTGGTTCATCATTCCGCAGTTCTTCGGCTTCTGTACCTTCTTCATCGCCGGCGTGGCCGTGACCCACAGGCACCCCTTCGACCAGCCGGAAGCCGAGCAGGAACTGGCCGACGGTTACCACATCGAATACGCCGGGATGAAATGGGGCATGTTCTTCGTCGGCGAGTACATCGGCATCGTGCTGATCTCGGCGCTGCTGGTGACCCTGTTCTTCGGTGGCTGGCATGGCCCGTTCAATATCCTGCCGTCCCTGGCCTTCGTCTGGTTCGCGCTGAAAACCGGCTTCTTCATCATGCTGTTCATCCTGCTGCGCGCCTCGATTCCGCGCCCGCGTTATGACCAGGTGATGAGCTTCAGCTGGAAATTCTGCCTGCCACTGACCCTGATCAATCTGCTGGTGACCGCGGCGGTGGTGCTGCTCAGCGCCCCGTCCGGCACGGTCAACTAAGGAGAATGGGCATGTTTAAATACCTATTCGACGTGATTCACGGCACCTACACCCAGCTGCGTAGTTTGGTGATGGTGTTTTCCCACTCGTTCCGCAAGCGCGACACCCTGCAGTACCCGGAAGAGCCGGTCTATCTGCCTCCGCGCTACCGCGGGCGCATCGTCCTGACCCGCGACCCCGACGGCGAGGAACGCTGCGTGGCCTGCAACCTCTGCGCGGTGGCTTGCCCGGTCGGCTGCATCTCGCTGCAAAAGGCCGAGACCGAGGACGGTCGCTGGTACCCCGAGTTCTTCCGCATCAACTTCTCGCGCTGCATCTTCTGCGGCCTGTGCGAGGAAGCCTGCCCGACCACCGCGATCCAGCTCACCCCGGATTTCGAGATGGCCGAGTTCAAGCGCCAGGACCTGGTGTACGAGAAGGAAGACCTGCTGATCAGCGGCCCGGGCAAGAATCCGGACTACAACTTCTACCGCGTCGCCGGTATGGACATTGCCGGCAAGCCGAAAGG
>DATDTH010000659.1:0-6563 GCA_035290985.1 Pseudomonas sp.
GATCGGTTCCATATTGGGAAAGGCGCTCCAGGGGGGCGGCGGGGCCGGAAAGCGTGCGTCTAATGCTCGAATCAGGGGCATCGAGTTGGTCGTCGCCTCGACAATTATTCCGCCGAACTCTTGGCGGTAGCTAAGTGCCAGGACTTCCTGGTTTTCATTTCGCAGGATTGTGTCGCTGCTCAGTTCTTGATTGCCAAATCGGCTCGCTAAAAGCGCTTGCAGTTCGAGGAAACTGTCGTGCTTGAGCATGAAGATCAGGTAGTAGGCATGCAAATTCTGCTCGCCTAGAAAGGTCTTGGCGGGATATGGATTGAAGCGCTCAGTTCCCTTGACGATCTCTGGGTTGTCGAGCACTGGTGGGAAGTGCAAATGAGATCGTTCTTTCTGGAGTTTTTTCAGCATCGATTTGAACAAGTTCATTCCCACCTCGCCCTAGTGCTGACCATCCGGTTCGGCCATGTCCAGGGCTTCAGTCTACGCAAGACAGTCGGCCTGAACCATCGACCCCCGCGCAAACTGCACAAGGCGCTGGTCCTCGGCCTGCGCTAGGGCAAGAGCACCCATAGGCCATGCGCGGGCGGCGTGGATCGGTGCGGCCAGATTGCGACAGGTCAGCATCCAGGCGTGGACCTGTCGGGGCACGGCCAGGAGTCTCGGGATGCCATTGCCTGGCAATTGTGCATGGGACTGGCTTCTGGTACCCAATCATGTTGAGACATACGGCGATGGTTATGCGGCATGATATGTCAGCGTCATTTCAGAATCGCGCGGGATAAGCCGTTCGCTTCACTCTAATGGCCATACGCAGCCCCCTTATTTGGCGTCAGGGCTCATGAAAAAAACAATCGTCACTTTTTTGCTTATTAGTTTCAGCGAGCACTGTGCTCGCTCTTACGCCATTGGATAGTCAGAACCGATGGAAGTCAGTGAGCCTGGACTATTTGATGGAGTCGTGCTCGGTGATCGGGGAAACATCCAATGGCATGATTCCTTTCTTCGACTGTGAGCCCTATATCTATGGCGTGATGGATTCACATGTCGCCATTCGCGCGTCGCTTAAAGTAAGCGAGCAGGCCTGTTTTCCGGGAGGCTTGGCGCATTGGCAAGTGTACAAGGAGATAGAATCCGCTATCCCAAGAAGCGAATGGGGGAAGCGGCCCGCGGCTCCTCATCTTATCCAACTTTTGCGTAAAAAATATCCGTGCAACTAGTCCGATCGAGGCCTTGATTTTTCCTTGGGGTTTGTTGATCGACAGCGCCGACTCAAGGGACTCGGCTGTCCGGCGCCGGCGGGGCGCGCGGTGTTTCGGGGACTTGCTCGCCGAGGTCAAGGTGGGCGATGCGGCGCCGGGCGGCCACCAACCGGGATCGGCTCTTCAGGCATTTTTTCAGGCTTTTTTTCATGGTGCGCCGTGGTGTGTTGGATGGCCGGGGCGCCCGAGGGGGGCACTGTGGACGCCACAGCCATGAGCCTCACAGGCTGCTTCTGTAGGTGCGGCGTCCCTACCCGCATCTACAACGAATCCCGGATAGCCGTAAGGGTTGATCACTTCACGGACCTGAAACTCAGGCCACGTTGTGCTCCATGCGCGCTTTCAACGCGAGCTTGATCTGCTCGCGCCACTCCCGCGCCGTGAGGCCCCAGGATTCGCAGTCCTGGAGATCCGCGGGACCCTGCAGGTCCCTTTGCATCTCATGGATGCTGCGGTACCGGTAGCAGAGTGCCGCGAAGGGTTTACTCCTGAAGTTGATCATGGCCGTTTCCTCCTGAGTCGATCGCCAACTATCCATTGTGGGCGCTGTGAACATGGGACCATCGCGGCAGCGAAGCGTTACCGAACCCATGCCGGCCGCGCCGATATACGGAGGCCGCTAGCGCTCCTCAGACTCGGGTGTCGGCTGTTCGCGATTGCCATTGTCGGGAGCGATCTGCTGCGATCCCTGGCGAAAATCTGGAAAAATCACCAAGGATTTGCCCCGTGGGGCGGCTGTTCAGCTGCGCGTCCCGGCCCTCCACGAACTCAGGGCGTTTGCGCCCGCAGGCTGGCGTCCTCCAGCTGCTCGAGGGCCCAGCGCTGAACGGCCGCGGTGTCATTAATATCGCCGTTATAAATGAAGCGCGGCTCGTAAGCCTGATTGTTGCCGCGCGCCCGGTTACGCCACACCTTCAAGGGCAGCCAGAATTCGGCACCGCTGGGCAGCCGTTTGGCGCCTATGTCGATATAGGGGGTGTCCGCGCTGGTGGGCAGCCCCAGATGCACGGTGCCGGGCACTTTCAGGACGGCATCGGCGAAATCGAGGCAGGCGCTGGCGCAGCGGGAATCGGTGATCAAGGCCAATCTGCCGGTGAAACCCCGCGCACCGGAAGGCTCTTGTTCCGTCAGGCGATCGAGAGAGGCGTCGGGCTGTCGCACCCAGGGTTCCTGCAGGGCCTGTGCTTTTTGCATCAGAGCCTGGAGGGTCAGGATGAACCTAGAGATTTCACTGTCGCGTCCGTAGTTCTTCTCGATTGAGCCGAGCCGGTCGTCCAGCGTGGACAGGGCCAAGGGCGACACGCGCCACAGTGCATAGGCTTGAGATTCCTGGCTGGCGTGGTCGGCGGTACTCGAACCGAGCAGGGCGAACAGCAGTTGGCTGCCCACCAGGCTGTTGCCTCCACCATTGCCACGGGTATCCAGTATCACCAGGCGTGCGTCGTCGATCTTCCTGATCTGTTCCAGCAATGCTTCGAGGTCCGCATGTTCGGCCTGGGAAGGCGTGAAGTTCGACGCGTGGATCCAGTAGCGCCCCTGTCCCAGGCTTCTAAGGCTTTGCGGCGGGGCGGCCTGGGACAGCAGGACTTCCTGCTCGCCGCCCGCCTGCCACTGCAAGGAGAATTCCCGCTGGCTGCCATCGGCAAGCCGGGCGATACAGCTTTGCGGCAGGCGGCGGTCGAGCACCGGGTACGCCCCATGGTCGATGGTTACGAAGCGGGCCAGCTGCGACCAGCTGGACTTCAAGTGGAGGCGGCGGTCGCTATAAGGCGCGATTTCAGTGCGGATAAGCGTCTCGATGGGTTTCTTATCGCAACTGAGGATGGTCGAGCCGAGCGGAGGCAGGGGTACAGGCCAGGCAGCAGCGGTATGCCCGACCCGGAACTCTTCGCCCTGCATGTCCAGGGTCCAGCCGGCCCAGCGCGAAGGGGCTTGCTGTGGGGCGACTATCCACAGGTGCCCATCCTCGAAGCCGCTGAGATAGAAATGCAGCACGGCCAGGGCGTCGCGGCTGGAATGGGCCTGGGCGGCCAGTTGCCTGGCCTGGGCATAGCCGCGCTCGAGCCAGTCCTTGAATTGCGGGTTTTGGCTGTCGATTACGCCAGGGTGCGCCTCGAGGAGAGTGGCGTGGATCTGGCGGAGGTCGGCAAGGGCGATGGCTGGCCAGTCGGAACTGGGCGGGTCTTGAGCCTGCGTGGCCTCGGCAACGCCCAGGGTGGCCAGGAATACCGTGCGGCAGCACAGTTTCAAGAGGTGAGTGATCACAGTGTTCCATTGTGCATAAGGGGATGCGGCCAGGGTTGAGGGGGCGCCAGTTTACCCCGTGGCGGCCGTGCAAGCCGGGCTCCGCTTGGCGGGTTACGCCGCGCGGCGAGCACGCGTGGCTGGCCAGGCCGACGTTCTGCGCGGCCCGACCTACGAAAAGCGGACGCGCTTGCTCTGGTAGGGCGGGTGCAACCCGCAAGCTTTTGCGTGGTTGCGATGCTATTCCCGGTGCTTGCCCAGCGAGTGCGCACCGCAGCGCTTCGGCGAAGCCCGCTGGACAACAGGCCGAGCGTAGCGACGCCCGGACCACCCTACACCCGCACGGCCCTGGCGCCCTGGGCGCGAGGCTCAGCGGCTTACCACTTGTAGTTCAGGCTGGCGACCACGTTGCGTTCGTCGCCGTAGTAGCACCAGTAGCCGTCGCAGGTGGAGAGGTATTCCTTGTTCAGCAGGTTCTTCCCATCCACGGCCACGGACACCCCCTGGAGGCTGTTGTTCAGACGGCCCAGGTCGTAGTGCAGGGAGGCGTCGTAGACGGTGTAGGAACCGACGTGGCCCAGCTCGGTGTTGCTGGTGTTGCCGTAGGTGTCGTCGACATAGCGGACCCCTGCCGCCATCCCGAATCCGTCGAGCAGTCCACTGTGCCAGCTGTAGTCGGCCCAGGCCGTGGCCTGATTGCGGGGCAACTGCTGCATGCGGTTGCCCTTGTCGTCGCCCTTGAGGATCTTCGAGTCCGTATAGGTATAGGCCGTGACCAGCTTCAGGTTCTGGTTCAGCTCGGAGGTGGCTTCCAGTTCCAGACCGCGCACCTGCAGCTGGCCGACCTGGCGGGTGATACCGGCTTCGCTGACGCTGACATTGGCCTGGCGCAGGTCGAATACCGCGGCGGTCAGCAGGGTGTTGCTGCCAGGCGCCTGGTACTTGAGGCCCAGCTCGTATTGCCGGCCTTCGGTGGGCTTGAAGGCCTCGGTGCTGCTGACGCTGGCGCCGCTGGCCGGTTGGAAGGACTCGGTGTACGACAGGTAGGGGGTCAGGCCGTTGTCGAAGACATAGCTCAGGCCCAGGTTGCCGCTGAACGCGCTGTCGCGTTGGCGGTTGCTGGTATCCAGTTGCTGGAAGCGGGTGTCGACCTCGACCCAGTCTTCCCGTGCGCCCAGGGTCAGACGCCAGTTACCCAGGGCAATCTGGTCCTGGATATACAGGCCGGTCTGGCGAATCTTCTGGTTGTAGTCCTGCAGGGTGAAATAGGTGACGTTGGACAGGTCCTGGCCATAGACCGGGTTGTTGACATTGATCGAGGGCACGCCCCAGCCATACAGCCACTGGTAGTTAGTGTTCGAGCGCTGGTGGTCGAGGCCCAGCAACAGGGTATGGTCCAGTGCCCCGGTCTGGAAATCGGCCTGGACGTTGTTGTCCACGGCGAACTGGCTGATGTCTTCGTCGACTATGCCCGACTCGCGGTTGACGTTGCCGTCGGCATCGACGCTGTTGTAGGTGTTGACGTTCACCGCCTGGAATTCCAGGTCGCTCTTGGTGTAGCGCAGGTTCTGGCGGAACTGCCAGACCTCGTTGAACCTATGGTCGAAGGCATAACCCAGGGCGTAGTAGGTGCGGTCGTAGAAGTCCCAGTCCGGTTCGCCGAGGTTCTTGTGGTGGGATACCTTGCCCGCTGGCGATGGCAGCACGGTGCCCTGCAGCGGCAGGAACTGGCCGGTGATACCGGTATCGTCGCGGGTGTACTGGGACAGGAACGTCAGGTGGGTGTCGTCGTCGAGGTTCCAGGTCAGGCTCGGCGCCAGGTTGTAACGCTGATCCGCGATATGGTCGACGGGGGTGTTGCTGTCGCGCAGGGTGCCGCTCAGGCGGTAGAGCAAACGTCCGTCATCGTCGAGCGCGCCGGTGCTGTCGAAGTTGAGCTGCTTGTGTTCGTTGCTGCCGGTTTGCAGTTCGAGCTCATGGCTGCTCTCGGCCTGGGCACGCCGGCTGAGCATGTCGAGCAGGCCGCCCGGCGGGGTCTGACCATAAACGGACGAGGCTGGGCCGCGCAGCACGGCGATCCGTTCCAGGTTCCAGGGCTCGATCTTCGGGCTGGCGAAGGAGCCGACCGGCAGCGGCAGGCCGTCGAGGAACTGGGTGGGCACGAAACCGCGCACTTTCAGCCAATCGGAACGGGAGTCGGCGCCATAGCCGCTGCTCATGACGCCGGCGGTGTAACGCAGGGCGTCGTTCAGGCTCAGGGTCGGGCGGCTGTCCAACTGCTCGCGGGTCACCACCGAGACCGAGCGTGGCATCTCGACAATCGGCGTGTCGGTCTTGCTGCCGGCGGCCGTGCGGCTGGCGGTGTGGCCCGGGGCCGGACCCCAGGCGTTCTCATAGCTGCCGGCGGCCATGACGCTGGTGTCCGGCAGGGTCATGGCGCCCTGGGCCATGGGCGCCAGGCTGTAGGTGCCGGCGCTGCCGCTCACCAGTTGCAGACCGGTGCCACGCAACGCCGCGTTCAGGGCGCCGAGGGCATCGTAGTCACCGTCGAGCGGTTGGGCGAGTTTGCCGGCGGTCAGCGCCGGGTCGATGCTGAGCACGATGCCGGCTTCGCTGGCGATCCGGTTCAGGGTGCTGGCCAGGGGCGCCGCGGGCAGGCTGTAGGATTCGGCCAGGGCTGGGCTCGACAGGCAGGCGAGGGTGATGGCGACGGCCAGCAGGCGTGGGCGGAAGTGGGGCAGGGTACAAGGCATTGCGAAATGCTCCTAAAGGCTAATGTATCTCAATGCCTAATTGCCGAAGCACAAACGGAAAGTGACAGGGGCTGCGAAAGTTTTTTTGAATGCCTGAAGCCTGGGTCTCGGAGCCATTACCCGTCATACCCGAAGGCGGGTATCCAGAGGCGCTCGATCACCCGGAACGCCGCTGCCCCGGATTGCGCCAAGGCTTATCTGGGCTACAAAACCCGCCTACCACCGCGCGCGGTGCTACCCATCCCGCGCCTATTCCTGGGCCGGTTTCACCGTCACCCACCAGGGGCCGTGGCGCTCGATGCGCACCGGCAGG
>DATDTH010000660.1:0-3915 GCA_035290985.1 Pseudomonas sp.
GCCCTGCGCCTGACCCTGCGCTGCCTGGGCGAGGCACGCTGGAGCGAACTGCCGATCGAACGCCTGCGCCTGCACCTGGCCGCGTCCCCGGTGATCAACGCCGCCCTCTACGACCTGCTGTGCGCGCACACGCTGCAGATACTCGGCGGCGTGCCCGGCAGCCCGCCCCAGCGGCAAGCCGGGCTGCCCGAGCCCCTGGGCTTTTCCAGCGAACAGGCCATGCTGCCCGACGAGGACGGGCTGCATCCCGGGCTGCGGCTGCTCGCCGAGTACTTCGCCTTCCCGGACAAGTTCGCCTTCTTCGACATTCCCCTGCAGGTGCCGGCGGATGCCGTGGACGAACTGCAGCTTTACCTGGTGTTCGACCGCGCGCCGGCCACCCGGCTCAGCCTGCAGCCTACCGACCTGGCCCTGGGCTGCGCCCCGGTGATCAACCTGTTCCCCCGCACCTCCGAGCCCCTGCGACCGGATGGCACCCTCAGCGAGTACCGGCTGATCGCCGACCACCACCGCGAGAACTCGGTGGAAATCCACAGCATCCGCGGCCTGCGGGCCAGCTCGACGGCCGGTGTGCAGCGGGTCCAGGCCTACTACGGCCATCAACACGCGCCGGGGAATGCCCGCCTCTTCTGGCATGCCCGGCGCATCTTCGGCCTGACACCGAACCGCCTGGGCAGCGACCTGCTGCTGAGCCTGGTGGATACCCGCTTCGATCCGCTCACCGAGGCGCCGGAATACAGCCTGACGGCCGACCTGCTCTGCACCAACCGGCACCTGGCCGAGGCCCTGGGTGCCGGCACCCGCCTGGCCTTCGAGCGCCCCGGGCCGGTGGCCAAGGCCAGCCTGCGCAACCCGCCCAGCGCCCAGAGCCTGCCGCGCCTGGGCGGTCAATCGCGCTGGCGGCTGGTGTCGCAATTGACCCTCAACCACATGTCCCTGGTGGAAGGTGACCAGGCCCTGGCCGCGCTCAAGGAAATGCTCAACCTGCATAACCTGCGCGACGAGGCCAGTGCCAGCCGGCAGATCGACGGCCTGATCCGCCTCGCCAGCGAACGGGTCGTCGCCCAAGTCGGCGAGGACGCCTGGCGCGGCTGGCGCAACGGCCTGGAAGTGCGCATCGGCCTGGATCCCCAGCATTTCGTCGGCGGCAGCGCGGTGCTGTTTTCCGGCGTGCTGGCGCAGTTCTTTTCACTTTATGCCACTGCCAACCGTTTCGTGCGCACGGTGCTGGTCCATGGGGACAAGGAGATCAAGACATGGCAGCCACAGGCCGGAATGCCCCTCGTACTCTGAGCGACTACCTGCGCCGCGAGCCCCAGGCCTTCGAACTGCTGCAGGCCTTGCTGGTACTCGAACGCGAGCGGCCGCAAGCGGCCTCCCTCGGCCAGGGCACCGATCCCCAGGCCGAAGCGGTACGTTTGCGCGGGCCGCTGACGCCCCTGTTCGCCGCCAGCCAGGTCGGGGCCCTGGACTGTTCCCAGGGCCCGCAGCCGGTGCTCTATACCCCGGTGTTCGGCCTGGGTGGCCCCGATGGGCCCCTGCCCTACGCCTACCAGGAATGGTTGCAGCAGCGCGCGCGGCGCAAGGACCATGGGCCGGCAGAATTTCTCGACCTGTTCCAGCATCGCCTGCTCAGCCTGCTCTACCGGGTGCTGCGCAAGCACCGTGTGGCCCTGGGCTTCACCGCGCCGGCCGACAGCCCGGTGCAGGCGCAACTGCGCGCCCTGACGGGCCTGCTGTCCCGACATCTGCAGGCGCGTCAGACCCTGCCGGACGCCGCCATACTCGCCCGCGGCGCCCTGTTCGCCGGCGGCCGCCGCTCGCTGGCCGGCTTTGCCAACATAGTGCGCTACCACTTCGGCCTGGCGGCCCGGCTCACGCCCTACGAGGGCGCCTGGCGCAGCATTCCCCCGGCCAGTCGCAGCCGGCTCGGCCGCGGCGGGCGCAACCTGCAACTGGGCCGCACGGCGGTCGCCGGCACCCGGGTCTGGGATGAACATGCCGGCATTCGCCTGTTCCTCGGGCCGCTGGAGCAGGCCCAGGCCCTGCGTTTTCTGCCCTCGGGCGACAGCCATGGGCAACTGGCCGACCTCGCCGCCTTCTATTTCGGCCCCGACCTGGACTGTGCCCTGACCCTGCTGGTCAAGGGCGCCACACCCATGGTCTTCAATCACCTGGCGCCACCCCTGGCCGGCTGGAACGGCGGCTTGCAACGGCAGGCCTCGTCCCAGGTACGGCGGATCGATACCTGCCTGCAACAACCGGTGGAGGCCTGAACATGGAACTGGGGACCCTGATCGGACGCCTCAACGGGGACTGTCGGCGCGCGCTGGAACGGGCCGCCCAACGCTGCATGCAGCGCACCCACCATCATGTCGAGATCGAGCACCTGTTGCTCGAACTGCTGGAGATCGAAGGCGGCGACTTCGCCTGCCTGCTGCCGCGCTTCGGCCTGGAACGCGATGCCCTGGGTGCCGAGATCAACCAGGCCCTGGAGCTGTTCAAGGGCGGCAGCACCCGCACCCCCTCGCTCTCCAGCCACACCATCGGCCTGCTGGAAGATGCCGTGGTCCAGGCCAGCGTGCTGCACCAGGAACAGATCCGCTCGGGGTTGCTGCTGCTCGCCCTGCTCGACCGCGAGGAGCGCCGCAGCCTGCTGCTCAACAGCGCCTCCTCGCTGCTGCGCGTCCCCCGGGAAACCCTGCGCGGCAACCTGCTGGAATGGGCCCAGCCCTCCCGGGAAACCCCGGCGGGCGCGCGCCAGGTAAAACCGGGGAAGCCCAGCAAGGACCAGACCCAGGCCCAGGCGCCAATCCTCGACCAGTACACCCAGGACCTGACCGCGGAGGCGCGCAACGGCCGCATCGACCCCATAGTCGGGCGCGACAACGAGATCCGCCAGACCATCGACATCCTGCTGCGCCGGCGGCAGAACAACCCGATCCTGGTCGGCGCCCCGGGTGTGGGTAAGACCGCCGTGGTCGAGGGCCTGGCCCTGCGCATCGCCGCCGGCGACGTGCCGCCGGCCTTGAAGGAAGTCAGCGTGCGGGTGCTCGACCTCGGCCTGCTGCAGGCCGGCGCCGGGGTCAAGGGCGAATTCGAGCAGCGCCTCAAGGGCGTTATCGATGCCGTGCGCAAGGCCGAGAAGCCGATCGTCCTGTTTATCGACGAAGCCCACACCATGATCGGTGCCGGTGCCGCCGAGGGCCAGAGCGACGCCGCCAACCTGCTCAAGCCGGCCCTGGCCCGGGGCGAACTGCGCACCATAGCCGCGACTACCTGGCTCGAGTACAAGAAGTACTTCGAGAAGGACCCGGCCCTGGCCCGGCGTTTTCAGCTGGTGCAGATCGAGGAACCGGACGAGGCCACCGCGGTGCAGATGCTGCGCGGCGTGGCCACTAAGCTGGAACAGCACCATGGCGTGCAGGTGCTGGATGCCGCCATCCACGACGCGGTGAAACTGTCGCACCGCTATATTTCCGGCCGGCAGCTGCCGGACAAGGCCATCAGCGTGCTCGACACCGCCTGCGCCCGGGTCTCCCTCGGCCAGCACGACGTGCCGCCGCCCCTGGAAAGCCTGCGCCACCGCCAGCAGGCCCTGCAGGAAGAACTCGAACGCCTGCGGCGCGAGCAGGTCACCGGCCTGGACCACAGCGAACGCATCACCGCCCTGGAAACCGAGTCGGCCGGCAACCTGCTGGCGATTCGTGAACTGGAGACCCGCTGGGCCGAGGAACGCGAGGCCGTGCGCGAATTGCTGGCGATCCGCCGGGAACTGCTCAGCCTCAGCGAGACCGCCGAGACCCACAAAACCGATGCCGAACTGGATGGCCGCATCGATCACCTGGCCGCCGAACTGCTGCGCCTGGAGACCGGCCTGGACGCCATCCGCCAGGACGAACCGCTGGTGCCGGA
>DATDTH010000661.1:0-6902 GCA_035290985.1 Pseudomonas sp.
CGCAACGTCCGGCAACAAGAGTTCCTGCCGCAACGCCGCGAGTTCGCGCGCGGGGGAGCTATGCAGGCGGCCTTCGTGCAGGTGCAGTTCCCGTGGCAAACCGAGCATGCCGCACCAGTGCTGGGCCTTGCTCGGCATCGGGCTGTCCCACATGTCCAGCCAGGCCCAGACCAGGCGCCGGCCGTCGGCGGCCAGCAGGGTTTGCGCGGCGTAAAAATCGTGGCCGTTGTCCAGCTCGATAAAGGACCCGCCGCTGAAGCGCCAGTCGCTGTCGAGGTGGCCGACCCGGTAGCCGGTTTGGTACTTGTTCAGCCGCTCGAACCCCTCCGGTTGCATACCTTGGGGGGAATAAAGCAGGACATCCCTGCCGCCCAGACGGAACAGGTCCGGGCACTCCCACATATAGCCGTCGCCCTCGCCACCGCGGCTTACATAGGCAAGGAACTCCCAGGCGCGCAGGTCACTGGAACGGTACAAGGGCAGCAGCGGCACATCACCCAGGCGGGCGCCGATGATCAGGTACCAGTACTCGCCTTCGCGCCAGACCTTGGGGTCGCGAAAATGCATGATCGCGGCATCCGGGGCCGCAGCTATGACCACACCCTGCTTGCTGAAGTGAATACCGTCGTTGCTGGTCGCCAGGCACTGGACCTGGCGGATGGCGCGCTCGTCGCCCACCTCGCCAAGCCAGGTATGCCCGGTATAGAGCAGCGCCAGGCTGTCGCCACAGACCACGGCGCTGCCGGAAAAGCAGCCGTGACGGTCGAACTCGTCGCCTGGCGCCAGGGCAATGGGCAGGTGCTGCCAATGCACCAGGTCGCGACTCCTGGCATGCCCCCAGTACATCGGTCCCCAGCTCGCATCGAAGGGGTGGTGTTGATAGAACACATGGTATTCGCCGCGGAAGTACACCACGCCGTTCGGGTCGTTCATCCAGCCGGTTGGGGGGGCGAGATGGTAGCCGGGCCGAAAATCGGGCGTGAGGGAGACGCTGCCCTCGCTCAGCGTGTGCTGGGCGAGGTCGAGGGAAACAGGCATGCAAGTGCTCGTAGGATTCATGGAGTGGGCTGTGCATAACCCTGGCGTACGGAGCGCAAAGCTACGGCGTCGGGTTGGCTCGCGTCGGATGCCATGGGGCGGTGCGGCAGGGCCTTGCCGTCGGCATCGAATAAATGCAGGTTGCCAATATCCGGGCGCAGTTCGGCGCGGTCGCCGTGGCGCCAGCTGGCATTCGCCCCGCAGCGGCAGATCAGCGGTTCGTCCTGGCCGACATCGAGGTGCACATAGGTTTCGCAGCCCAGGTACTCGACCCCGACCACGACCAATCCGGCTGTACCATCGGCCGCTTGCAGAGACAGATGTTCCGGACGCACGCCCAGGCTCAGTGGGCTGCCGGCGGCCAGCGCGGAGCTGTCGAAGGGCAAGGTCGGCAGGCGGCCGAGGACCGGCGTCTCAACGAGGCTGTGCGGACCCGGTGCGAGCAGGCGTGCCTGAAGGAAGTTCATCCTCGGCGAGCCGAGAAAACCGGCAACGAAACGGCTAACCGGCCGCTCGTAGAGCTCCCTTGGCGAGCCGACCTGTTCGATACACCCGGCGTTGAGCACGACTATCTTGTTGGCCAGGGTCATCGCCTCGACCTGGTCGTGGGTCACGTAGATCATGGTGGTGCCCAGGCTGGCGTGCAGCCGGGCGATCTCGTTGCGCATCTGCACGCGCAGGGATGCGTCGAGGTTGGACAGCGGCTCGTCGAACAGCAGGATATCCGGCTCGCGGGCCATCGCCCGGCCCATGGCCACGCGCTGGCGCTGGCCACCGGAGAGTTCTTTCGGCTTGCGCTGCAACAGCTTGTCCAATTGCAGCACGCGCGCGGTTTCCAGCACCCGCTCGCGCAGGCTGCGCTTGTCGGTCTTGGCCAGCTTGAGGCCGAAACCGATGTTGTCGTAGACGCTCATATGCGGGTACAGCGCGTAGGATTGGAACACCATGCCGACCCCGCGCTCCCGTGGCTCCAGGTCGTTGACCCGGCGCCCGTCGATCAGCAGGTCGCCGGCGCAGATCGACTCCAGCCCGGCAATCAGCCGCAGCAGGGTCGACTTGCCGCAGCCCGAGGGGCCGACGAACACCACGAATTCGCCGCTGGCGATCTCCAGGCTGATATCGCGCAGGATGCGCAGGCCGCCCAGTTGCTTGTTCACTTTGTCGAGTTGCAACTTGCTCATGCTGTGACTCCTTGTTCTTGTGGGCTCAGCCCTTGAGCGCGCCTGTGGTGAGGCCGGACACGATGCGGCGCTGGAACACCAGCACCAGCAGCACCAGGGGCACGGTGACCATTACCGAAGCGGCCATCAGCAGGCCCCAGGGCAGCTCGTGCTGGCTGCCGCCGGAAATCAGCGCGATCGCCACCGGCACCGTGCGTTCCTGGTCGGTCAGGGTGAAGGTCAGGGCGAAGAGGAACTCGTTCCAGGCGGCGATGAACGCCAGCAGGCCGGTGGTCACCAACGCCGGCCAGAGCAGCGGCAGCAGCACTCGGGTGAGCGCCACCCAGGGCGAGGCGCCGTCCATGATCGCCGCCTCTTCCAGTTCGCCGGGCAGTTGCCCGATAAAGGTAGTCAGCACCCAGACGGTGAACGGCAGGGTGAAGATGGTGTAGCTGAGGATCAGCGCCCAGGCGCTGTTGTACAGACCGAGGGCGCGGATCACTTCGAATAGCCCGGAGAGCACCGCGACCTGCGGGAACATCGACACGCCCAGCACCAACAGCAATACGGTCGCACGGCCGCGGAACTTGACCCGGCCCAGGGCATAGGCGGCGGTCAGGCTGAGGAACAGCGCCAGCGCCACCACGCAGAAGGCAACGAACACCGAGTTGCCGATGGCCTGCAGAAACGACGCCTGCTGCAACACCGCGGCGTAATTGGAGAAGTCCGGGTTATCGATCCAGTAGCTCACCTGGAACAAGGCGCTGGGCGGTTTCAGCGAGGTCAATACGGCGTAGTAGAAGGGAAAGACCGCATACAGCAGCAGGATGCCGATGGCGCCGCAGAAGCCCAGGCGCAGCAGTGCTTTTTTCAGTAGGCGCAGGTTCATCAGCGCACCTCCATTTGCCGGCGGCCGAGGTAGAGGTAGAGCACGGCGATCACTGCGACTATCAGGAACAGCAGGCTCGAGGCGGCGCTGCCGTAGCCGACGTCCTGGAATTCCACCAGTTGCTGGCGGGCGTAGATCGACATGCTCATGGTCGACGACGAGTTCGAGGTCAGCACATAGATGACGTCGAACACGCGCAGCGAGTCGAGGATGCGGAAGATCGCCGCCACCAGCAGCGCCGGCATCAGCAGCGGCAGGGTGACCCGCCAGAACACCTTGAGCGGGTGGACGCCGTCGACCCTGGCGGCCTCGTAGCAATCGCCCGGCAGCATCTGCAAGGCGGCCAGCATCAGCAGTGCGACGAAGGGCACGGTCTTCCACACATCGACCATGATCACCGCCCACATCGACAGGCTGGCATCGGCGGTCCAGGCCAGGGGTGCGTCGATCAAGCCCAGGCCGAGCATCAGGTGATTGAGGATGCCGAACTGGTCGTTGAGCATCCAGGCCCAGATCTTCGCCGAGACTATGGTGGGAATCGCCCAGGGGATCAGGATCAAGGCGCGTACCAGAGCCCGGCCGGCAAACTGGACATTCAGCAGCAAAGCCACAGAGAGGCCAAGCACGATCTCCAGGCCGACCGACACCGCGGTGAAATGCAGGGTGTTGCGCACGGCCTGCCACCAGAGTGGATCGACCAGAATGCCCGACCAGCCATCGCCATCGTGCGCCAGGTAATTGCTCAGGCCGATGAAAGCACCGGCACCGGCGTCGCTCAGGCTGGTATCGGTGAGGCTGAACCAGAAGGTGCGCAGCAACGGCCAACCGGCCACCAGCAGCAGGCACAGCAGCATCGGCGTCAGAAACAGCCAGGCGGCGCGGATGCGTCGGCGCTGCATGGGCGTTTCCTTGATCGGCAAGGGCTCGTCGTAAAACGGCTGGGCCCGGGAGATAGAGGTCGTCATGACGGTTCCTTGTCGGTTTACCAGTTGCGGCGTTTGATGCGCTTGAGGTCGCTGCCCAGCTCGGTCACCGCCTGATCGACGTTCGCCTCGCCGGACAGCACGCCGTGCACGCGATCGAACAGCGCATTGGAAACCCGTGGGTAGCGGTCGGCGGTGATTGCCGCGGGGCGCATCACGCCGGCATCGAGAATAGTGCGTAGCTGGCTGTAATACGGCATGGCGGCGAGCAGTTCCGGGTCTTCGTAAAGCGATTCGATAACCGGGTTGTAGGCGCCCACCAGGGCCCGATGCTTCTGTTGCTGGGCGCTGGTCAGGTAGGCCACCAGTTCGCCGGCGAGCTTGGGCTCGGCGCTGTAACGCGACACCGACAAACCCCAGCCGCCAAGCGTGGAGGCGTGCTTGCCGTTCACGCCGCCCTTGGGCAGCGGAGCAATCCCGACCTTGTCTTTTATTGCGCTATCCGGGCTCTGGACCAGCGCCCAGGCATAGGGCCAGTTGCGCATGAACAGCGCATTGCCGGACTGGAACACGCCGCGGCCTTCTTCCTCGGTGTAATTGAGCACGCCGGGTGGAGAGATGTCGCCAATCCAGCTCTTGGCCAGGGTCAGAGCGCTGCGCGTGGCCGGGCTGTCGACCTGGATATCGCCTTGGGCATCAATCAGCTCGCCGCCGGGCTGGCTGCCGATCCATTCCAGGGCATTGCAGGTCAGGCCCTCGTAGGCGCGGCCCTGGAACACATAGCCCCACAGATTGGCGTTGCCAGCATCGCGCTCGGCCTGCTGAATAGTGCGCGCGGTGGCGGTCAACTCATCCCAGGTTTGCGGCACCGACTTGCCATGCTTTTCCAGCAGATCCTTGCGGTAGTAGAGCAGGCCCGAGTCGGTGAACCAGGGCATGCTCACCAGCCGGCCGGCGACGGTGGCGTTGTCCAGCTGCGCCTGGAAATAACCCTGAGTAGCGTTCTTCGCAAGCACCGTGCGCAGATCCAACAAATGGTTGGCCAGCATGCCGGGCCAGACCACATCGATCTGAATGATGTCGATGTCGGCCGATTGGGCGCTGAGAATCTGTTGATAAAAAGACAAGCGCTCGGTCGCCGAATTGGGCGTCGACACTACCTCGACCTTGTGTCCGGTCTGTTTCGACCAGGCCTCGACGCCGTCCTTGCACAGCTGCAACTCCGCACCCACCGCACCGCAGGAAATGGTCAGGTCGGCCGCGCTGGCGAGGGCTGGTAGCCCGGTACAGATTGCCAGCAAAGCAGTGGGGAGAATCGATTTCAGTCGTGACATAAAAACTCCTCATTCTTATTTTTTTATTGAAGATAACGTTAACATCGCTAATATAACAGCGCACCTCCAGATGTACACCCCCATTTCCCAGGCGGTCCGAGACTTCTCGACCACCGGATCAGGGCGAGGTTGGAATACACAATAAAAACAAAAGAGGGAATCCATATGCAGCATGCATCACGGTGCTTACTGGCTGGTCTGCTCAGCAGTTCGGCGACAGTCTTGGCCCAGGCCGCCACTCCCATGACCCTGGAAGAGCGCATGGTCGCGCTAGAGGCTAGAGCCAGCGTCGCTGAGATGCGCGCCTCCGCCGCCGAACATAAAGCACAGGCCATTGCCTTGGAGTTGCAACGGCTCAAGGATGGCAACTCCGACCTTTCGACGTCGTCGCCTGCCGCGCAGGCAGCAGCCATTGCTCCAGTCCTGGACGATCGGCTGGCAAAGGTCGAAGCCCGCCAGGAAGCCCTGGAAAAGCTGGGCCGCAGCGAGACCAAGAATCCTAGCAACCTCACCGATGGCTTCAGCTTCAACGGCTATGCCCGCTCCGGGCTGCTGGTCGACGAAGGGCTGAGCGGCGGGCGGGGTGGACCTTACGTGACGCCGGCCGGCTCGGTCGGTGGGGCCGTCGGGCGACTCGGCAACGAAGACGATACCTACATGCGCATCGACCTGTCGAAAGAGGCCTATGCGGCTAACGGTACCCGCTCCAAATTCACTGTTTCGATTGCCGATGGCGTGGAAACCTCCAACGACTGGACCGCCGATGAAAGCAGTCTGAACGTACGCCAGGCATATGCCGCCCTCGATCATATAGCTGCGTTCAAGGACGACCCCATGCTGGAAAACGCCACCCTCTGGGCTGGCAAGCGCTATGACCGGGACACCTTCGACATTCATTGGCTGGACTCGGATGTGGTCTACCTGGCCGGTACCGGCGGCGGCATCTACGACGTACAGCTAGCCAAGGATTGGCGTTCCAACTTCTCCCTGATGGGGCGTGATTATGGCGACTTCAGCGCCAGTGGCGGTGATGCCGACGTGGAAAGCTACATCCTCACCAGCAATCAGTTCTTTGTTGAAGGCAGCTGGCAATGGATGGTCAATGCCATAGGTTCGAACAAAAACGATACCCGCATCAACGCAGCCGGGCTGACCCCTGCCGAGTCCGGTGTGCACAGTATGCTGGCCCATCACCAGAAGGATTTTTTCGGTCGCGAGGGCTTCTTCAAGACGGCGTTGCTCTACGGTCAAGGCCTGGGCGCGGAGGTCAAGAACCTGGGCTCGGATGGCGAATTGCTCGACGACGCGCGGGCCCTGCGCCTAGCGCTCTACGGCCAGACGCCACTCGCCCATGGCTGGCGCATCGCCCCTAGCCTGTTGGCCGAACAGAGCCAGGACAGATACATCGACGGCGACGATTATCGCTGGATGACCCTCAATCTGCGCCTGGCAAAGGAAGTCACCAGCAACTTCGAGATGGTCTACGAAATGAGCTGGCAAACCATGGACCTCGACCCCAACGGCTATCAGCAGCGCAATGCGGTCGATGGCGACTTCT
>DATDTH010000662.1:0-6777 GCA_035290985.1 Pseudomonas sp.
GCGGGTCGAGGCTGGAGGGAAACACGAAGGGGAACAGGGCGAAGCCGGCTGTGCAGATACTGCCGATTATCATCAGGCTGCTGCCGAGGAAAGCCAGGCCGGCCTTGCGCCCCGAGGCGGCGGCCAACGCCAGCAGCGCACCGCAGATACCCAGCATGGGGGCGAGCAGCGTAAGTGGGTAGTGGCTGTAGTTGGCCAGCCAGCCGCTATTGTCCAGGGTGACCTGTTTGTCCAGCAGCGGATTGAGGGCAGTGCCGGGGTCGCCGATGGACAGCAGGCTGAAGCCCTGGATGCCCAGGGTCAGCCAGAGCCCGGCTCCGAGGAATGTCAGCAGATGGACCAGGGCACAGAGGCGGGTCGCCTGGCGCGAGCGTTCGGCCAGGGCGCCCTCGGTGCGCAGCATCAGCCAGGCCCCCCCATGGGCGCTGAGCATGCTCAAGCTGACCAGGCCGCAGAGCAGGGCGAAGGGGTTGAGCAGGGCGAAGAAGGAGCCCTGGAAGCTGGCGCGCATCATGTCGTCGAGCTGGAACGGAAGGCCGAGGAACAGGTTGCCGAAGGCGACGCCGAACACCAGGGCCGGTACCGCGCCGCCGACGAACAGGGCCCAGTCCCAGGTCGAGCGCCAGCGCGGATCCTCGACCTTGCTGCGGTAGTCGAAGCCCACCGGACGGCAGAACAGGGCGAACAGCACCAGCAGCATGGCCCAGTAGAGGCCCGAGAAGGCGATGGCATAGACCATCGGCCAGGCGGCGAACAGGGCACCGCCGGCGGTGATGAACCAGACCTGGTTGCCGTCCCAGTGGGGGGCGATTGTGTTGATCGCCACCCGGCGCTCGGTGTCGGTCTTGCCGACGAAGGGCATCAGGGTCATGGCGCCCATGTCGAAGCCATCGGTCAGGGCGAAGCCGATCAGCAGGACGCCGATCAGCACCCACCAGATCAGTTTGAGCACTTCATAGTCGAACATCTTGGACTCCTCAGGCTTTGGCCGCGGCGGTGGACCGCTCGAAGTGGTAGCGGCCGGTGTGCAGGCTGCTCGGGCCCAGGCGGGCGAACTTGATCATCAGGTACATCTCCACCACCAGCAGCAGGCTGTAGAAGGCCACCAGGGCGATCAGCGAACC
This sequence comes from Pseudomonas sp., assembly GCA_035290985.1. Taxonomy (GTDB): domain Bacteria; phylum Pseudomonadota; class Gammaproteobacteria; order Pseudomonadales; family Pseudomonadaceae; genus Aquipseudomonas. The sequence goes on from DATDTH010000662.1 coordinate 1,125, forward strand.
CCAGACATCGCCGCTCGACAGCGAGGAGGCCGACAGGTGCGTGGGCAGCACCTCGGCGATCGACCAGGGCTGGCGGCCATGCTCGGCCACGTACCAGCCGGTCTGGGTGGAGATCCAGGGCAGGGGCAGGCTCAGCAGGGCGAATTTCAGCAGCCAGGGTTTGTCCTCGGCATTGCGCTTGACCGAGGCCCAGGCGGCCAGGACCAGCAGCGCCAGCATGAGGAAGCCGCTGAAGACCATGATGCGGAAGGTCCAGAACAGGCTGAACACGTTCGGGATGGTGCTGAGGTTGGCCTGGCGAATCTGCTCCTCGGTGGCGTCGACCACGTTGTCCGTGTATTTCTTCAGCAGCAGGCCATAACCGAGGTCCTGCTTCACCGCGTCGAAGGCGGCGATCGCCTCGGGGGATTTATCGCCGGCACGCAGGTCCTTGAGACGGGCATAGGCGAGCATGCCGTTGCGGATCCGCGCCTCGTGCTGCACCAGCAGGTCCTTGATGCCGGTCACTTGGCCGTCCACCGAGCGGGTGGCGATCAGGCCGAGGGCATAGGGGATCTTGATCGCGTAGTCGGTGTGCATCCGCTCCTGGTCGGGCAGGCCGAACAGGGTGAAGCTGGCGGGCGCGGGGTGGGTGTCCCATTCGGCTTCGATGGCGGCCAGTTTGGTCTTCTGCACGTCGCCGATCTCATAACCAGATTCGTCGCCGAGGATGATCACCGAGAGAATCGAGGCCAGGCCGAACACCGAGGCGATGGCGAAGGAGCGGCGGGCAAAGCCCAGGTCGCGCTTTTTCAGCAGGTAGAAGCTGGAAATGGCCAGCACGAACACGGCGCCGGTGACATAACCGGCGGACACGGTATGCACGAACTTGACCTGGGCCACCGGGTTGAACAGCAGGGCACCGAAATCCACCAGTTCCATGCGCATGGTCGAATAGTTGAATTCGGCGCCCACCGGATTCTGCATCCAGCCGTTGGCGATCAGGATCCACAGCGCCGACAGGTTCGAGCCCAGGGCCACCAGCCAGGTGACGGCCAGGTGCTGGACCCGGGTCAGGCGGTCCCAGCCGAAGAAGAACAGGCCGATGAAGGTGGATTCCAGAAAGAACGCCATCAGGCCTTCAATGGCCAGTGGGGCGCCGAAGATGTCGCCGACATAGTGGGAGTAATAGGCCCAGTTGGTGCCGAACTGGAACTCCATGGTCAGGCCGGTGGTGACCCCCAGGGCGAAGTTGATGCCGAACAGCTTGCCCCAGAACTGGGTCATGTCCTTGTAGACCTGCTTGCCGGTCATTACATAGACCGACTCCATGATCGCCAGCAGGAAGGCCAGCCCCAGGGTCAGGGGTACGAACAGAAAATGGTACAGCGCCGTCATGGCGAATTGCAGGCGTGACAGGTCGACAACGGATTCCGAGATCATCCCGGGAGCTCCTCTGAATTACGGCGGTTATTTCTCTGTACCCAACAGGCGCTGGACGATCGGCTCGCTGCCGCCGGTGGGCAGGGTGGGCGCGTCGAACCAGATGGTTTTTATGATTATCAGAACAGCCAGCTTGATCAGCAGGATCACGGCCAGCTCTTTCACCAGGCGGGGGTAGCGGTTGGCACTCTTCATCCAGGAACCTCTGATACAGCGAGAGCCTGTATACCTATACGAGTATCTGGATGTTTAGAGTTCGCGCCTAGATGGCGGATTGCCGCAGGGGCCGGTAGCGCGCCGGCCCAAACGGATTCAGGTGTATTTGGTGAAAATGGCGCGTACGCGCTGCAGCGACTCGGCGGCGTCCTGTTGCGGGTCGAGCATGGCTTCCTCGATCAGGCAGGTGAGCATCAGCCGGTAGGCCTTGTCCAGGGCGCTGCGGGCCGCGGAGAACTGCTGGGCGATGGACTCGCAGGCTTCCCCGCGCTTGATCATGGCCTGGATGCCGCGGACCTGGCCCTCCACCCGGGCCAGGCGTTTGAGCATGGCCTGTTGCTGGGCCTGCATCAGGGCTTGGTGTTCCGTCGTGTCGGTCATGGCGTGTTCTCGTTGAGGGGGCGGCGCAGGGTGAAGGCGCCGCGCAGGTCGCCCAGGGCAAAACCACGAGCCTGATCGTTTGGGTACTGCCGGTCAATCAGCGCGGCGACATCCGGCGCGATGGCCTGGCCATGGCAGGCCAGGCAGGGCTCCCCGGTGGCAATCGCCTGCATATAACGGTACTCGCTCCCGACCACTTCGCCGCGCTTGAGGTCGGCAAGCGGCTGGCCTTTGGCCGCGGCGGTCGCGAAGTCCTCCAGTACCTGGCGTTCCCAGGCGTCCGGCCGGTTGTCCGGATTGCGCAGCTTGAGCGCGGTGCGCCCGACCGTCCAGGGCGCCTGGCTGTGCTCGCTGGCGATGTCCGGCGCCAGGGTCTGGCAGGCCAGGATCGCGCTTTTCGGGCCGCCCTCGCTCAGCGCCTGCTTGACGGTGCCCATCAATGCCTGGGCAAAGGGGCCGATCAGGGCCTGTGCCTGGGCCTCGAAGGCAGGTTCGGCGGCGTTACACAGGGTGCAGCCGAACAGCAGGCCGGCGGTGATGAGTGCGCGCATGGTGATCTCCTGATATATACTGGTACTAGTATCCTATCCCTTTTTTGTGGAGGTGGCGAGATGACAATCGACTGGCTGCATTTCAGCCCCTGGCCGGCGCTGGCCGGCGGTGCCCTGATCGGCCTGGCCGCCAGCCTGTTCGTGGTCTTCAATGGCCGCATCGCCGGCATCAGCGGCCTGCTCGGCAGTCTGCTGGAGCGGGGCGGCGAAGGGCGTGGCGAGAAGGCCCTGTTCCTGCTCGGCCTGCTCGTCGCACCGCTGCTCTGGGGGCTGTTCGGCGCGTTGCCGGTGCTGGAGTTCCAGGCCGGCTGGCTGGAGCTGACGCTGGCGGGTCTGCTGGTCGGCTTCGGCACCCGCCTGGGCGCCGGTTGCACCAGTGGTCACGGTGTCTGCGGCATCGCCCGCTTGTCGCCGCGCTCGCTGGTGGCGACGGCTTGCTTCATGGCGGCGGGTTTCGCCACTGTGTTTGTCCTGCGTCATGGGATGGGGGTGTGAGCATGGGCAAACTGACCGCATTGCTGGCGGGGTTGTTGTTCGGCTTCGGCCTGTTGCTGGCGGGCATGGCCAATCCGGCCAAGGTGCTCGCTTTCCTCGACCTGGCCGGTGCCTGGGACCCGTCGCTGGCACTGGTGATGGTCGGCGCCATAGGCGTGGCCCTGCTGCCGTTCGCCTGGGCCCGGCGGCAATCGCGGACGCTGCTGGATGCGCCCATGGGCTTGCCGCAAAAGCGTGAACTGGATGGCCGGCTGATCGCTGGCAGTCTGTTGTTCGGCGTCGGCTGGGGGATCGCTGGCCTCTGTCCTGGGCCCGCGCTGGCGATACTGCTCGACGCTCACTGGCAGGCGCTGGTGTTCGTGCTGGCCATGCTCGCCGGTATGTTTTTGTTCAGCGCGCTGGAACGCCGGCGCGCCCAATGACCCTGGAGGTCGGTATGAAAGCCAATGTTGGAACCCTGGATCGTATTCTGCGCGTGCTGGTCGGTGTGATCCTGATCGGCCTGAGCCTGGGTGGCGCTATCGGCCTGTGGGGCTGGATAGGTCTGGTGCCGCTGGCCACGGGGCTCTTGCGCTTCTGTCCGCTCTATCCCTTGCTGGGCATCAGCACCTGCAAGCGCACGCACTGAAGTCAGTCCCGGGCGGCGCCTGGTGCGCCGCTACGGCCTTCCGTCGCGGGGCTGCAGGCCCAGCGTGCTCAGGGTCGTCTGCGGGTCGAGTTCGAGCAGGGCCTCGTACTGGCTGAGATAGACCCGTCCGGGAAAATGCTCGAAGAAGTCCGAGCGTCGCAACTGGTCCATCACCGGGCCTTTCACCTCCGAGAGATGCAGCTGGATGCCGGCGGCGCGCAGGCGCTCGCCTATGGCCTGCAGGCTTTCCTCGGCGCTGGCGTCTATCAGGTTGATCCCCGGGCACATCAGCACCAGGTGCTCGGTCTCGGGGTATTGAGCGAGTAGCGTGGCGATGCGTTCCTCCAGGTAGCGGGCATTGGGAAAGTACAGGCTTTCATCGACGCGCACCGAGAGCACCTTGGGGCTCTGGGTCACGGCGAAGCGTTCGATATTGCGAAAGTGCTGGCTGCCGGGCAATTGACCGACCACTGCGATGTGCGGCTGGCTGGTGCGCCAGAGAAACAGCAGCAGCGACAGGCCGATGCCAAGCAAAATGCCGATTTCCACGCCGATCAGCAGCACCCCGAGCATGGTCGTGACCATGGCGGCGGCATCCTGTCGTGAGTAGCGCCAGGTGCGCCCGAGGGCGCCCAGGTCGACCAGGCCGAGCACGGCGATGATGATGGTGGCCGCCAGCACGGCATGGGGCAGGTTGTGGAACAGGGGCGTGAAGAACAGCACGGTGATGGCGATGCCGCCAGCGGTGAGGGCTCCGGCCAGTGGGGTCTGAGCGCCGGCGTCGGCATTGACCACCGAGCGGGCGAAGCCGCCGGTGACCGGAAAACCTCCGCTCAGGGCCGCCGCCAGGTTGGCGCTGCCGAGGGCGAGTAATTCCTGATTGGGTTCGATGTGCTGGCGGTCCTTGGCGGCCAGGGTCTGCGCCACCGAGACCGATTCGACGAAGCCGACCAGGCTGATCAGCAGGGCCGCTGGCAGCAGGCGCAGGGCCAGGGCTGGATCCAGGGGCGGCAGTTGCAGGCCCGGCAGACCCTGGGGCACGACGCCGACCACACGCACGCCAATCGCCGCCAGGTCCAGGACGCTGACCACCAGTACGGCCGTCAGCAGCGCCACTATCGGACCGGCCTTGACCAGGTTGCCGGCCAAGCGTGGCGAACAGCCGAGCCGGCGCAGCCAGCCGCCGAGCCGGCTGCGGGCCAGGTGGAGAAAGAGCAGGCTGCTGGCGCCTATGGCCAGGGTGGGCCAGTGGGTCTGGGGCAGGCCGTGCCAGAGTCCCAGCAGCGCCTGGGCGGCATGCTCGGCGGAAACCTCGATGCCGAGTAGGTGCTTGAGCTGGCCGAGGCTGATCAGCAGGGCCGAGGCGCTGATAAAGCCCGAGATGACCGGGTGGCTGAGGAAGTTGGCGAGAAAGCCCAGGCGCAGGGTTGCCATCAGCAACAGGATCAGGCCGGACAACAGGGCCAGCAGCAGGGCGGCGCCCAGGTATTCAGCGCTACCGGCGGCAAACAGCGGGGCGAGCGCGGCGGCGGTCATGAGCGAGACCACGGCCACCGGGCCGACGGACAGGCTGCGGCTGGTGCCGAAGAGTGCGTAGGCGAGCAGCGGCAGGATACTGGCATAGAGGCCGGTCACCGGCGGCAGGCCGGCGAGCATGGCATAGGCCAGGCTTTGTGGAACCAGCATCAGGGTTACGATCAGCGCGGCCAGACCATCCTTGCCGGCGGCCGTGCGGTCATAGCCCCTGGCCCATGCCAGGCACGGCAGGTAGCGTGCCAGTCGCGTGCCCGTGGCTTGCGCATGTGGCGGGCGTGGGGTCGGGCGCGGCGTGGGCATGGCGACTTCTCTCGGCAAGGGTGTTTCAGAGCGCGTTCAGCGGGATCTTCAGGTAGTGCGTGCCATTGCCCTCGGCCGGCGGCAGCTCGCCGGCGCGAATGTTGATCTGCACCGAGGGCAGGAT
>DATDTH010000663.1:0-4057 GCA_035290985.1 Pseudomonas sp.
AAACGATGGAAGCACCACTCGGTGAAATTGCCCAGCAGCAGGCCGGAGGGAATGCTGATCAAGACGTCGAGGTACCCTGGCATATCACTGTCCCGCGGAGGAAGAAGGTGAGCGGGATTCTAGGCAAACTGCCGGTCGCACTCTTGCCCCACCCGGCTCCGGGCACGGGTCGCCGCGGTCAAATGCCCGCCCCGGTCAGTGCGACAGCGGGTTTGCGGTAGACACTGGGCGCACAGCCATGCCAGCGCCGGAAAGCGCGGGAAAAAGAGCTCTGTTCGGAGAACCCCAGCAGGTAGGCGACGTCCAGTAGCGACAGGCCGCTGTGCTGCAAGTAGAGGAGCGCCAGATCCCTGCGCACCTCGTCCTGCAACCCGGCCAGGGTCAGGCCGGCATCAGCCAGGCGACGCTTCAATTGCCGCCCGCTGAGGCCGAGACGGGCCGCAATCGGCTCCAGCTCGAATTCGCCGAGCGGCAGCCCCTGGCACAGCGCCGCTCGAACCTCATGGGCCTTGAGCGAGGTATCGCCCAGGTAGGCCTCACCTTGGCGATCCATCCACAGGCAAAGCGTCGGATCCGCCTCGGGCAGCGGCAGGGCCAGCAGGGTCTTGGGGAAGATCACCGCATTCTGGATGGCGCCGCCCCGGACCGGACAGCCGAACAACTGGACGTAACGCCGCGGATCGTCCGCCAGGCGGTGCCTGAATTCGATGCGCGCGGGTTCGGCATGGCCGCCACTGAGGCGCCGGCCGAGAGCCACCCAACCACTCAAGGCGACCTCCACCGCCTGCCTGGGCAACCAGGGCAGGCGACGCGCCTGCCAACTGAGCACGGCCCACTCGCCCTCCTCGCGCAACTGCGTGTTACCGATGTCCCAGACCAGGGACTCGAAGCGCTGCAAACGCAGGATGGCCTGCCCCAGGGTCGCACTGCTCATGGAGGCGTAGCCCAGGATCTGGAACGAACGGGGTCGCACGGCCAGCCCCAGCCGCAGCCCGATCAAGGGGTCGGCGCTCTGCCGTTCGGCGTGCAACAGCAGGTCGATGGCCTTGAACAGCGGCAACCGATGGTCGACCGCGGTCAGTTGTTCCCGCGTGAGCCCGGCCTGCCGCAACAATTCATCGACGTCCAGGCCCAGCGCCTCGGCAGCCGGCAGCAGGGAATCGAGATAGCTGCCGGCGAGCCCCACCGAGGAGCGGGCCAGGTTCATCAAGCCAACGGACCAGGGAAACGTCATGGGCAACGAGCTCGAGCCAAAATTTCAAGGTGCCTGCAGAAGCCATAAAGAGGGAAGCCCATCTTTCTATCGGTCCGCTCAAGACAAGAACGCTAGCCCGCCGACTGACGGAAGCGGCGTGTCGAACCCATTGTTCGGCGCTACACTCGCAGCCTTTTTATCGCCCCTGCATTCAGGCTGAACCTTATGAGCACCCGACTGGCATTACCCACCACCCTCAAAGCCTGGGCCCGCGAAGCGCTACAGGCCCTGGAAGAGGCCGAAGCCATTCGCCAGGAAAGCCCACAGGTCGACGAGCAGTCCCTGTTCAAGATGGCGCCGGCGATCGGGGCCATCTACCGGGGCATCGAGGATGCCGAACTCAAGGAAAAGATGCTCAAGCACGCCTGCGGCACTGTGTTCATGATCCATGACCATATCCCCGGTTACAGCGCGCTGTACAAACGCTGTTTCGTCCACTGCTATCTGGATGCCATGATCCTGATCAAGGCCCTGAAGCTGGGCAAGGCCGAACAAGTGATCGAATACCTGGAAGCCAAGGGCAAGGTCGAGGCCTGGCAGGTATGACATCGCCAGCCAGCGTGCTTGCCGAGACCCGCGCCTGGGTCGACCGCGCCGTCATCGGCCTGAACCTCTGCCCCTTCGCCAAGGCGGTGCAGGTCAAGGGCCTGATTCGCTACACCCTCTGCGAGGCCGGCGACACCGCGGCGCTGCTCGAAGCCCTGTGCAACGAACTGCACCTGTTGGCCGACGCCGATGCCGCGCAACTGGACACCACCCTGCTGATCCACCCCGGGGTGCTCAACGACTTTCTCGATTTCAACGACTTCCTGGCCGTGGCCGAGGCGGCGGTCGACGAACTGGGCTATACCGGGGTGCTGCAGGTCGCCAGCTTTCACCCGCAATTCCAGTTCGCCGACACCCGGGCGGACGATGTGAGCAACGCCACCAACCGCTCGCCCTATCCGATCCTGCACCTGCTGCGCGAAGCCAGCATCGACCGCGCCGTCGCGGCCTTTCCCGAAGCCGAAACCATTTTCGAGGCCAATATCGAGACCCTGGAGAAACTCGGCGCGGACGGCTGGGCGGCGTTGCAGGAGCAGTGTCGCCGGGACGCGGCCTGCTAAGGCCCGCGTCGCAGCGCCCATAAGGCCTCAACCCGTCAGTTGCCCCCTCTGGCCACGGGGCTGCGCCCCTTGCCAGCCACCGCCGGCGGGGCGAGAAGCCGGGGGCTGTTTTTCAGAAACCCCCGGATCGCCTCGGCGGTTTCGCCCGGGCTGGTGACAATGAAAAAATGCCCCTCGCCCGGCAGCACCTCCAAGGTCGAGCCGCGAATGGCCCGGTGCAGGATGCGTGCGTTGTAGGGGCAGGTCACCGGATCCTCCTCACCGACCAGGATCAGGGTGGGCATGCGCAGGCGCCACAAGCGCGTCAGACTGGTCCAGCCCAGAACCGCCCGCAATTGGTGGTAATAGGCGCCGGTACTCAAGCTGAGCATACGCCGCACGCTGCCGGCCCTGAGCAAGCCGCGCAGGGAGTTGCGCCCCGGCCCCACCTGGGCGGCGCCCACGCTCTCCGAGGTTTTTCGCCCCGGCCCGATAAAGGCCAGCACCCCCACCGGTTGCATCAGCAGCACCGGCCCGGCGGACGTCGCCGCCAGAATCAAGCGCCGCACCCGGTCCGGGTGGCGCAAGGCGAATTCCTGGGCCAGGGCACCGCCCCAGCTCACACCGAACAGATCGACCCGCTGAATCCCGAGTCTATCCAGCAGTTCGGCGATGATATCGGCGTGCTTCGGCAAGCGCAGCGGCGACTCCGGTCTCTGGGACTTGCCGATTCCCGGGACATCGAGGGTGATGGTGCAATAATCCTGCAATTGCGCGCGCAAAGGATCGAAGGAGCGGATCAAACCGCCGAGGCCATTGATCAACAGCAATGGCGGCCCTTCGCCCTGAACTGAGACATGCACGCGCAGTCCCTTGACTTCGACAATCCTGCTATCCACAACAGCCGGCATAACACTCCCCCTGGTGTTGGAAGAACAGCGGCCCGCCCGCACCAACACTCTAGCGGGTTCGACTTGAGGGGGCTGAAAATGTGCAGGTTAAATTGCAGGGCGCCTGCCGAGCCTAATAAGAACGCGCCAGGGTCGCCGTAAATCCCTAAAATGGGCGCTTTTCATCTGTCCTTTCCTTTGTTCAGCGCTTCGCGCGCCCGAGGCCTTCCGCATGTCCGTCGACTCCCCGTCCACAACACCCGTGGCCGATCACCGTGCGCAGTTCCTGGCGCGCCTGGAAACCAGCCTGGCCCAGAACACCTTCGTCAAGCTGGTGCTGGCCAAATACCGGGGAGCCGAAGTCGAGCTGCAGCGCCTGGTGATACGTCCGGTCAGCGTGCGCGAGCAGCCCTGCCTGTCCTTCGTCTACAGCTACAAGACCCGAGACATTACCAAGAACCTGCCGCTTCCAGAGGGGCTCGAGGCCATCGCCGCCCTGCTGCCCCAGGCGTTCAAGAATGCCCACCTGCTGTCCTTGACCGACGAGCTGCAGCTGGTCTTCAGCAAGAAGGACAAGAGCAACCTGTTCATCGGCCAGGCCGTGCAGCGCGAGGCACCCTCCGCCGAGCACAACCGCGAGAAAAAGCGCTTCCTGGAGTTGAGCCGACCCTTCCTCACCGATCTGGGCGTCACCACCAGTCGCCATGAGCTGATCCCGGCCATGGCGCGCAAGTGGAAACAGATCAACAAGTTCATCGAGGTGTTTTCCCACGCCTTGAACGCCTCGGCCCTGCCCCTGGACCAACCCATCCATGCCATCGACTTCG
>DATDTH010000664.1:0-7377 GCA_035290985.1 Pseudomonas sp.
CGGAAACCGAATCCCAGGGCCGCATCCACACCTCGGCCTGCACGGTGGCGGTCCTGGCCGAGCCCGAGGAACAGGCGGTGATCGAGATCAATCCGGCCGACCTGCGGGTGGACACCTACCGCGCCTCCGGGGCCGGTGGGCAGCACATCAACAAGACCGATTCGGCGGTGCGCATCACCCATATCCCTTCGGGCATGGTGGTCGAGTGCCAGGAAGAGCGTTCGCAGCACAAGAACCGCGCCCGGGCCATGTCCTGGCTGTCGGCCAAGCTCAACGATCAGCAGGACGCCGCGGCCCACAAGGAAATTTCCGACACCCGCCGCCTGCTGGTCGGCTCGGGCGATCGCTCCGAACGCATCCGCACCTACAACTTCGCCCAGGGGCGGGTCACCGATCACCGCATCAACCTGACCCTGTATTGCCTGGACGAGGTGCTGGCCGGTGGCGTCGATGCGGTGATCGAGCCCCTGCTGGTGGAGTACCAGGCCGATCAGTTGGCCGCATTAAGCGATTGAGTTTTGCACGGTGGATCGGCATGCCCTGATCCACCCCATGGCAGCGAAACCGAGGTGTGTCATGCCCAGCATCCAAGACCTGCTCGCCCACGCCGACCTGCCGGACTCGCCCAGCGCCCGGCTGGACGCCGAGCTGCTGCTGGCCGCGGCCCTGGGCAAAGCCCGCAGCCACCTGCACACCTGGCCGGAGCGCGAGGTGCCGGACGCCTGCGCCGAGCGCTTTGCCGCCGACCTGCAGCGCCGCCGCGGCGGCGAGCCGGTGGCCTATATCCTCGGCCAGCAAGGCTTCTGGAGCCTGGACCTGGAAGTCGCCCCGCATACCCTGATTCCCCGTGCCGACACCGAGCTGCTGGTGGAAACCGCCCTGGAACTGCTGGCGGCGACCCCGGCGCGGGTGCTCGACCTGGGCACTGGCACCGGCGCCATCGCCCTGGCCCTGGCCAGCGAGCGGCCGGCCTGGCGCCTGACCGGGGTCGACCGGGTGGCCGAGGCCGTGGCGCTGGCCGAACGCAACCGCAGCCGCCTGGGGCTGGGCAACGCCGGGTTCCAGATCAGCCACTGGTTCGACGCCCTGGCCGGTGAGCGCTACCGGCTGATCCTGAGCAACCCGCCCTATATCGCCGCCGGTGACCATCACCTGGCCGAAGGCGATGTTCGCTTCGAGCCGGCCAGCGCCCTGGTGGCGGGCGCCGATGGCCTGGACGACATTCGCCGCATAGTCGAGCAGGCGCCGGACCACCTGGAACCCGGCGGCTGGCTGCTGCTCGAGCATGGTTTCGACCAGGCCGAGGCGGTGCGGGCCTTGCTCACGGGCCGGGGTTTCACGCAGGTGCAGAGCCGCCGCGACCTGGGCGGTCACGAACGAATTTCCTTGGGGAACTGGGTATGAGCGAGCAAATGCCAAGCGAGCAAATGCTGAGCGATGAGGAGCTGCTGCGCTACAGCCGGCAGATCCTGCTGGGGCAGGTCGATATCGAGGGCCAATTGCGGCTCAAGTACAGCCGCGTGCTGATAGTCGGGCTGGGCGGCTTGGGCTCGCCGGTGGCCCTGTACCTGGCGGCCGCCGGGGTCGGCGAACTGCACCTGGCCGACTTCGATACGGTGGACCTGACCAACCTGCAGCGGCAGATCATCCACGACTGCGCCAGCATCGGCCAGAGCAAGGTTGACTCGGCCATGGCCCGCCTGGCGGCGATCAATCCGGGCCTCAGCCTGGTGCCCCACCGCGCGGGCCTGGATGCCGATTCCCTGGCCGCGGTGGTGGCGGCGGTGGATTTGGTGCTGGATTGCTCGGACAACTTCGGCACCCGCGAGGCGGTCAACGCCGCCTGCGTGGCGGCCGGCAAACCCCTGGTCAGCGGCGCGGCGATCCGCCTGGAAGGCCAGCTCTCGGTGTTCGATCCGCGGCGCGCCGACAGCCCCTGCTACCACTGCATCTACGGCCATGGCAGCGAAGCCGAACTGACCTGCAGCGAAGCCGGGGTGGTCGGTCCCCTGGTGGGCCTGGTCGGCAGCCTGCAGGCCCTGGAGGCCCTGAAACTGCTGGCCGGTTTCGGCGACCCCCTGGTCGGACGGTTGCTGCTGATCGATGGATTGGGCAGCCGTTTTCGTGAGCTGCGGGTCAAGCGTGATCCCGGCTGCAGCGTGTGTGGCGGTCGCCGTGGCGAGTGAGGCGGCGCCGGTCGGGGTCTTCGACTCGGGGGTCGGCGGGCTCTCGGTGCTGGGGGAAATCCGCGCCCGGCTGCCCAACGAAAGCCTGCTTTATGTCGCCGACAGCGGCCATGTGCCCTACGGCGAAAAGAGCGCCGAGTACATCCTGCAGCGCTGCTGCCGGATCACCGATTTTCTGCTCGCGCGTGGGATCAAGGCCTTGGTGCTGGCCTGCAACACGGCCACGGCCGCCGCGGTGGCGCAACTGCGGCTGCGTTATCCAGAACTGCCCATAGTTGGCATGGAACCGGCGGTCAAGCCGGCTGCCGCGGCGACCCGCAATGGGCGGGTGGGGGTGCTGGCCACCACCGGGACCCTGAACAGCGCCAAGTTCGCCGCCTTGCTCGACCGTTTCGCCAGCGATGTACGGGTGATCACCCAGCCCTGCCCAGGTCTGGTGGAGCGCATCGAGGCCGGCCAACTGAGCGACGACAGGACCCGCGCCTTGCTGCGCGGCTACGTCACACCGCTGCTGGAACAGGGCTGCGATACCCTGATTCTCGGCTGCACCCATTACCCCTTTCTCAAGCCGCTGCTCCATGAGCTGCTGCCGCCGGAGATCCGCCTGATCGACACCGCGGCTGCGGTCGCCCGCCAGCTCGAGCGCCTGCTGGAGGCGCGCGCAGCGCTGGCCGTCGGCCCGGCGGCGGACTGCCAGTTCTGGACCAGCGGCTCCACCGCGCAGCTGGAACAGGTGCTTCCGCTGCTCTGGGGGCATAGCGCAGCGGTGCACTATTTCGAGGGGTAAGGGTCCGTTATTCTGTGATTTCAAACTAATGGCTACTAGAGTGATCCGGGTGGATACTCGGGTAAGGCCATTCCACCTTGTCGAAGACGTAAGGACATTCTTATGACGAAATTCTTCTCGTTGACCGCGCTCACACTGGCGTTGCTAAGCCCCTTGGGCACGCTCCAGGCCGCCGATCTGACCTTCGCTGCCGGCCAGTCGAGCGAATCGACCACCGTGCTGCGCACCGGGGTGCAGTTCGATTTCGACAGCAGTTGGTGGCAGAGCGACACGGGCCGCCTGACCGGCTACTGGGATGCCAGCTACAGCTACTGGGACGGTGAACGCCGCTCCAGTAACCACACGCTGTCCTTCACCCCGGTGTTCGTCTACGAGTTCGCCGGCGAGACGATCAAGCCCTACCTGGAGGCCGGCATCGGCCTGGCCGTGTTCGAAAGCACCGAGCTGGAGGGTCGGGAACTGGGGTCGTCTTTCCAGTTCGAGGACCGCATTGGTGCCGGCCTGCGTTTCGGCCAGGGCCAGGAGATCGGCCTGCGCGCCATCCACTACTCCAATGCCGGCCTCAAGCAGCCGAACGATGGCATCGAGAACATCATGCTGCACTACCGTATGAGCCTGTAAGCCTGGCGGTGGGCGCTTGATTTCGCTTTGGCGGGTTACGCCGCGCGGCGGGTGCGGCGTGGCTTGTCAGACCGGTTTCAGCATGGGTATCGCTGCGCTCAACCTAGGCTGCCCCACCCATCCTACGACTGCGCCGCTAATGACTTCCGTAGGTCGGGTTACGTTTTGCTAACCCGACGGCATTGTTGTCGGGTTACGCTTCGCTAACCCGACCTACGGTCTCGACTCCGCCTTGGCGGCCTAGCGGTAGATGGTCGCCAGGCCGCTGCGCTCGTCCAGGCATTCGGCCGAGCCCATTTCGAATTCGCGGCAGACCCAGGGGCGGTTCTCGTAGATGGTGCACAGCATGCTGTCGCGGTCCAGGGCGATGCACCAGCCATCGTCGAGCCGGGCCATGACATCGCCGCCCCATTCATCGGTGTCGATATAGCGCTGGGGCACGCCGGTGTCGGTGAGCAGTATGACTTCCAGCTGGCAGCAGCAGGCCGCGCAGGTGGAGCAGGTCACCGCCGGCTCGGGCTCGAGCTGGATAAGGGGGATGGGGGGAAGGTCGGTCGTCATGGGGCCGGAGTTTAAAGCAGCCGCAAGAGACATGCTGCAATAACCGATTCGCGCCCGGTTTTTGTCGCGGCGCTGTAGGATGGTGTTGAGCGCAGCGATACCCATCGAGCACGTCTAGGACGCACGAGCCCACGCCAGCAGCAGCGGCAGCAGCAGGGCCCAGATCCCTGCCAGCGCCAGCAGGCTCGGCCCGGTGCCCAGGGGCAGGCCGACGCCCGCCAGCTGGGCGCCGGCGTAATAGGACAGCGGTCCACTCACCGCCCCCAGCAGGCTGGCGCGCCACCAGGGCCGCGCGGCCCAGGCCAGGCAGTGGCCGAGGGTAGTGGCGAGCAGCAGCCAGAGCAGCGACAGCCAGAGCGGGATCAGCAGGCGCGGCTCGCCGAAATCGAACAGGCCCAGGTGCAGCAGCAGGCTGTCCAGGGCACCGCCGACCAACAGCACGCCCAGCAGCAGACGTGCCTCCCGGGCCCCGCGGCCGATCCAGGCCAGGTGCAGGCCGATCACCAGCACGGGCACCCCCAGCAGCCAGGGCCACTGGGGGTTGAGAGGGCTGAGCACGCAGGCGAACCAGCCGAGCTGGAACAGCAGGGCGTTGGCGAGGGGTTTAAGCATCGAAGCGCCCGAGCAGCGGCTGGGGTTGCGCGGCGGGCTTGGCCAGCAGCAGTTGGGCGGTGCCGATGCTGCGTTCGATAAAGCCGCCCTCGCAGTAGCAGAGGTAGAACTCCCACAGGCGGTAGAAATACTGGTCGTAGCCCAGCTGTTCCAGCTTGGGCCGCGCCAGGCGCAGGTTGTCGTGCCACAGGCGCAGGGTGCGCGCGTAATGCAGGCCGAAGTCCTCCATGTGGTGCAGGTTCATGTCGGTGTCGCGGCTGACGATTTCCAGCATCTTGTGCACCGAGGGCAGGGCGCCGCCGGGAAAGATGTAGCGCTGGATGAAGTCGACCGTACCTTTCGCCTGCTCATAGCGCTGGTCGCGGATGGTGATGGCCTGGAGCAGCATCAGGCCCTGGGGCTTGAGCAGCTGGGCGCAGCGCTTGAAATAGGTCGAGAGAAAGGGGTGGCCGACCGCCTCGATCATCTCGATGGACACCAGCTTGTCGTACTGGCCGCGCAGGTCGCGGTAGTCCTCCAGCAGCAGGGTGACCCGGTCCTGCAGGCCTAGGGCCTCGATGCGCGCCTGGGTGTAGGCGAACTGCTGCCTGGACAGGGTGGTGGTGGTTACCCGGCAGCCGTACTGCTGGGCCGCATAGAGGGCCATGCTGCCCCAGCCGGTGCCGATCTCCAGCAGGTGATCCTCGGGGGTCAGGGCCAGTTTCTGGCAGATGCGTTCCAGCTTGTTCAGCTGGGCCTGCTCCAGGCTGTCGCTGGGGCTGAGAAACTGCGCCGCCGAGTACATCATGGTCGGGTCGAGGAACTGCTCGAACAGGGTATTGCCCAGGTCGTAATGGGCCTCGATATTCTTGCGCGAGCCTTTGCGGGTGTTGCGGTTGAGCCAGTGCAGGCCGCGGATCAGCGGACGGCCGAGCAGGGCCAGGCCGCGCTCCAGGCTGTCCAGTACCTCCAGGTTGCTGACGAACAGGCGGATCACCGCGGTCAGGTCCGGGGTGCTCCAATGACCATGGATATAGGCCTCGCCCGCGCCTATCGAGCCGTTGCCGGCGACCAGGCCCCAGAAGGCCGGGTCGCGCACCTCGATCTCGGCCTGCAGCAGGGCGCCGGCCTGGCCGAAGACCCGGCGCTGCTCGCCCTCGGTCAGCACCAGTTGGCCATGGCGCAGCTGCCCGAGTTGGCTGAGCACGGCGCGGCGCAGCAGGCTGGCCCCCAGGCCATGGCCGCGGCTGACCTGCTGCTTGGCGGAGGTGAGGCTAGAGCTTTTCATGGGGCGTTTCCTTCGGGTCCGGACTGGCCACGCGGAAAGAGCCTTCCGCCGCCTGGTGGGAAAATAACGGGGTGCGTTTGAGCAGCAGGCGCAGGGCTTGCCAATAGATAGCCAGGACGGTCTTGCCGGTCATCCAGGGGAAACTCAGCAGGTGCCGGTGCAGGCTGCGGCGATCGAGGGCTTGGCGGTGCAGGCTGAGGCTGGCATCGAACAGCTTGAGCTCGCCCTGCCAGTCGGCCATGTGCAGCCCGAGGCGCTCGCCCGGGACGCTGAAGCTCATGCGGTACTCCAGGTCGCGGGGCAGGAAGGGCGAGACGTGAAAGGCCTTGGTCACGGCGACCCGCTGCTGGCCCTGGCCGCTGACGGGCAGCACGTAGTGGTAGCGTTCGCGCCAGGGTGTGTTGCTGACCTCGCAGAGCACGGCCGCCAGGCGCCCGTCGCTTTCGTAGCAATAGAAGAAGCTCGCCGGATTGAAGGCCAGGCCCCAGCTGCGCGGCTGCGTCAGTAGGCAGACGGCGCCTTGCGGGGTATGGCCAAGGGCCTCGCCGACCCGCTGGCGCACGGCGTCGAGCAGGCGCATGCCGCGGCCGGTGAACTGCGGCAGGTAATCGCGTTCGCGAAAGCCGAAGGGCGCGAAGCGGCCGCGCCCGGCCAGGGGCGAGAGCGCCAGCACGGCGTCCTGCTCCTCCAAGTCGAGAAACAGCAGGCCCATGGCGTAGCGGAAGGCGTGGGGCCTGGGCGAGAAGCGCCGGTGGCTGACCCAGCCGCTATACAGGGCGCTGCGCAGGGGCGCGCCGGCACCGTTCACAGGCTTTCCCCGAAGGCCTGGGCCACGCGCAGGCCACTGACCACGCCGTCCTCATGGAAGCCGTTGGCCCAGTAGGCGCCGCAGTAGTAGCTGTGCCGGGCGCCGTGCATTTCTTCCCAGCGCGCCTGTGCGGCCATGCCGGCCAGGCTGTATTGCGGGTGGGCATAGCGATGCCGCGAGAGGATGGTGCTCGGGTCTATGGCCTCTGTCTGGTTCAGGCTGACGCAAAAGGTGGTGGCGCTGTCGATGCCCTGGAGGATGTTCATGTCGTAGGTCACCGCCGCCGCTCGCCCGCTGGGGCCACCGAGGCGGTAGTTCCAGCTGGCCCAGGCCAGGCGGCGCTCGGGCAGCAGGCGGGTGTCGGTGTGCAGCACCACCTCGTTGTCGGCATAGGGCAGGGCGCCGAGGATGCTGAGTTCGGCGGCGCTCGGCTGGGCCAGCAGGCGCAGCGCCTGGTCGCTGTGGCAGGCGAAGACCACCTTGTCGAAGCGTTCCACGCCGGCGGGGCTGTGCAGGGTGACTCCGTAATCGTCGC
>DATDTH010000665.1:0-2052 GCA_035290985.1 Pseudomonas sp.
TGGCTGCGCGCCGGCAACAGGTCGGCGGCCTGGCTCGCCAGATCGGCGGCGAGATAACGGTAGTGGTAGCGCCGGTTCGGCTGCGCGGCCGTGGCATTCTGTAGCCGGGCTTCGGCGCTAGTCAGCAGGTCTGCGGCCAGCACCGGCTTGCCGAAATCGCTGCCGAAGGAGCCGCCGCTCCAGGCTTCGTCCGGACCCAGCTCGTAGCCAAGCAGTTCCATGCCCTGTTCGCGGGCCAGCTTGGCCGCGTGGTAGTAGCCTTCGGCGCGGCCGATGGCGGTCCAGGCGTCTTCAGCCTGTTCGCGCGCTGCGCCATACTGCCGGGCGGCGGCTTGTAGTTCGCTGCTGGCGAAGTAGGACACAGCCTCGGAATAGCGTCCCTCGCGTAGCAGACGCCGGCCGAGCAGTTCGCGGGTCCTCGAGGCCAGCGGACGCTCCCAGTAATACTGCGTCTGGCCCGGCTTGGGCAGTGGGGCGGCCACCACCTTGGTGTCGATATAGGCCTTTAGCTCATCGCTGGACAACACCCGCTCGGCCACTTCGGCGGCGTCGTGCCAGTAGATGTCGCCGCTGCGGTAGAGTTGCTCGAAGGCGTCCAGGTAGTCGCCGCGCTCCAGTGCCAGGATGGCTATTTCGCCTCCGATTCGGCAGCGAGGCTTGAGCGTTTCGTAGTCGCCGTTGTCGTTACTCCGCGAGCCCCAGTCCTCTTCTTCGGGGAAGGCCTTGGCTGCTTTGGCGTAGGCGTTGGCCGCGGCATCCTTGTTGCCTTCCTGCAGCGCGAGCTTGGCCCGCAGCCACCAAGCCAGGCCGTTGTCGGCGGCCTGTGCGAGGAGGCGCCGGGCACCGGCATAGTCGCCCTGTTGGTAGGCTAGGGCAGCCAGACGGTCGGCGAGCTCCGGGTGGATGGGTTCGGCGCGTTGCAGCAGGCCGAGCAGACGCCGACTCTGCTTGCCGTGGGGATCATAGTCGTCGAGTTGGCTAAACAGTTGGGCGGTCAGCAGTTGCTGGATTTCAAGGTTGGCCAGCAGCGGAAACAGTTCGGCATCGCTCTTGCTGGTAAGGGTCCAGGCCAGCTGGCGCAGGGAGCTGTAGCCGGTGCTCGAGCCTTTTCTGAACTGTGTGGCGTAGAGGTGAATGGCGCTGCTCCAGTCGTCCTGATTCAGGTCCACCCGGGCCTCTTCGCCAAGGCTGGCGATGCCCAGTTCCAGAGGATCGCTGAAGCCTTCAATGGCCAGTTGACGCGCCTGCTGGAAACGCTGGCGGGCCGTTGCGGCGTTTTCCTGCATGAAACGCTTGGCTTCAAGTTCGTCATGGGCGGCTCCTGCCGGCACACCCTCGAAAAGGCTGCGCGCCGCGTGCAGGCGACCCAGGCTGTAGGCCGCCCAGGTGCTGCGCAGCGGGCGCTCGGTGGCCGGCAAGGCCAGCACCCGCTGGAAGTACTCGATTGCCAGATCGTGATCGGCCTGGGCAAAGGCTACGGCACCGGCGGTATACAGACGCAGCTCGGTTGGCAGGGGGGCGCCCTGGATTTCCACTTGGCGCACGTCGTTCAGTGCGCGCAGCTGGCTAATCAGGCTGAACTGCTCGGCGCTCAGTTGCTGTTTTTCCACTGCCACGCGGGCATCCAGGTATTGCTCGTTGTTGCTGTCCCAATAGGGACTGATGGTAGCTTCGCCAGCCTGGGGTAGACCCTGAATGCTTTGACCGAGGCGATTAATCTCGACGCTGAAACTGCCTTCGGGTAGCTCGTTCAGGGTGTTGCTGCGGTCATTCAGCAGGCGCAGGGGGAAATTCGGACCGCAGGCCTGGGCCGGCAACAGCCAGAGCGCCAGGCCGAGGCCCAGCAGGGAACGCGACCACTCAGGGTTGAACACCTATGGCTCCTTGATCGAGGGTATGGCAACGCGCCCAGCCCAGTGCCTGTTGGCGGCCGGCGGGCAACTGGCCCGCGGCCTGGCGCAGGAACAGCAGACCGTCGGGCGTGCGCTGCACACGGTAGACGCCGACGGCGTCGGCGGCTTCACAGTTTTGGGCGGCTATTTCGATGCGTGC
>DATDTH010000666.1:0-3497 GCA_035290985.1 Pseudomonas sp.
CCACCAGTTGCTCCTCCACCAGCAGGGTCCCCAAGGGTGGCGCTGGCTGCGGCGCGGCGCTCTGGCGCTCCAGTACCCGCTGCAACTCGAAGGTCGTCAGCGCGCCACTGCGGACCAGAATCTCGCCCAGGCGCCCTGGCGATTCGGGCAGGCTGGCAATCAGCCCCAGGTAGGCGTCGATGGCACTGTGCGGCGGCAGAATCAGCAACTGACTGTCTTCGCGGATAAATTCGAAGGCATCCTCGACTTCCTGCTTGCTGGCCGTCGATTCGAACTCGATTTCGAACCCCAGGTAGCAGCTTTCCGCATCGAAATCGGCCGCCGCCGGAATGGCCTCGGTCAGGGTGTGCAGGTAAACGATGCGCCCGAGCTTGCCCAGGTAGCGCAGAAAAGACAGGGGTTCCAGGCCATTGCGCAACACGTCGGCATTCGGCCGCAGGGAGATGTGCCAGAGGTCGCTGCTCACCGACTCCTCAGTCAACACATCGAAACGCCCGACGTTCGGCTCGATTTGGGACAGCGCCTTGCGCTCGGGCACCGCGGGCGCCACCAGTTCCAGGTAGTCGTTCAACTGGCTCAGCAGATGGGCGCGCAGGTCCGGATTGGGGTCGATGCTATCGCAGCCATCCTCCACCGCCGTGAGCAGGCTGCCGATATAGTCGCCACAGGTCAGCAGCAACGAGAGCATGACGCCATCCAGGCGTTGCTCGCCATTGCGTACCTGATCCAGCAGACTTTCCACCACATGGGTAAAGCTGACCAGGCCCTCCAGGCCGAACAGGCCCGCCGAACCCTTGATGGTGTGGGCGGCGCGGAAGATGGCATTGACCCGTTCGGCGCTGCAGCCATCGTTCTCGATTTCCAGCAGGGCCTCTTCCATCGCCACCAGCAGTTCACGCCCCTCCTGCACCAGGGCGCCACGGGCTTGATCCAGGTTCATGTTCGGGCTCCGCGGGCATCCAGGGGAATCACCAGGGGGTCACCCAGCTCGGCGACCAGATTCAGCAGATCCAGCACCTCGCGTACGCTCGGCCCATGCCCGACGAACGTCAGGCACTTGCCCTGGCGTTGCGCCTCGCGCTTGAGCATCAGCAGTATCTGCACACCTGCGCTGTCGAAGTCCTGTACCGCCCCCAGGTCGATATCCAGTTGCGGGTGGTTGGCCAGCAGGACGAGCAAGTCCTCCTTGAGCTGGGCGGCACTGTAGATATTGAACTCGCCCTGTACGGAGGAAATGAACCGACCCGCCTCTTCACGGCTGTGGACTTCGCTCATGGCGCTCGCCTCAGGGCAGGATCAGCTTGGACACCGCATCCAGCAGCACCGGTGGCTGGAACGGCTTGACGACCCAGGCGCGCACTCCCGCGGCCTTGCCTTCGGCTTTTTTCGCTTCGCCGGCTTCGGTGGTAAGCATGATCACCGGCGTGAACTTGTAGGCCGGCAGCAGCTTGGCCGACTTGACGAAGGTGATACCGTCCATATTCGGCATGTTCACGTCGGAGACGATCAGGTTGATCTTGCGACCGTCCAGCTTGGTCAGCGCATCCTTGCCATCGCAGGCCTCCAGCACGTCATAGCCCGCACTCTTGAGGGCAATGCCTACCACCTGCCTGAAGCTCGTCGAGTCATCCACCACCAATACGGTCTTGCCCATTGCCTTGATTCCTATGTCCACTCAAGCATTCAGAAGAAAGTGACCGAGGACTGCTCCACCACCGCCGCGCCCTGCCCGGCATGGATACGCTGCTGCTCCAGGGTGGTGTAACTGGCCTCCAATGCGCGCATCCAGTCGCCGCTGGTGGGGGGCGGTTCATGGCCAAGGCAGGCCCGCAGACGCTGCATGTCCTCGGTGACATGGGAAATGATCTGACTGACCCTATCCTGGAATTGCAGGTCGACCAGCACGGCGTTGACCGTGGACTCGACCTCGCGGCTGTTGCCTTGCAGCAACTCCAGGCGCTGCTCCAGTTGGGCCACCCCGTCGGCCAGCTCGCCCAGCACCTGGCCGACAATGCTCTCGGTCGCCTGCAGGTTGCTGTGATTCAGGGCATCCATCTGCTCGGCCCGGGCCACCATGGACTCCATGGAGCGCCCCATGATCTGGACCTTCTCGGTGATCCTGGAGCCGGTTTCGCCCGACATCGAAGACAGCTTGCGCACCTCGTCGGCCACCACCGAGAAACCACGGCCGGACTCGCCGGCACGGGCGGCTTCGATGGCCGCATTGAGGGCCAGCAGATTGGTCTGGGACGCGATCTTCGCCACACCTTCGGCCATGCCATTCAGCTCGGCCACGAAGCCGCTGAGTTCACGGATCTCGATCAGGAAACGCTCGCGCTCGCTGCGCGTTTCATCGAGCATCTTCAGGGCCCGGGGCAACTCGACCTGGGCGCTGCGCAGCACCTCGAACACGCCCGAACCATCCTGCTCGGAACCGAGATCGAGGGCCTCGCGTATCTGGGCGTTCATGCTGATGAATTTTTGCGTGAGCCCGTCCGCCGCGCTGGACGTCTGCCCCTGGACCAAGTCGATATGCCGGCTCCAGAGCGGCAGAACCGCATCCAGCAGATCGCGCAAGGCAAACAGCGTGGCCTGCACCTGCGTCAGGGCCTGAACGGCAGGGTCGGGCGCCAGCGGCATGGGCTTGGCCGGACGAGTCAGGAGCAGTCCCAGCCAGATCAGCAGCCCCAGGGCCGCCAAGGCGCCCTGCCACCAGACGTCAGCCAGCAGCAGGCAGGCGCCGGGGATCAGTAAAAGACCGAGGCCCAGCCAAGGATTGGAGGTGTATGCGATCAGCCGTGGACTATCGACCATGAACATCTCTCCTGGGATTGCCGAGGTGAATCAAGGCCATCGTCATCTCTTATTATTTTCTTGGGGCTAAAAACGCCCGGCTTTCTCGAATCATAGGCAACAAATGGCAATCTGCCGCTTCACGCCCACAGCTTTCGAAAAATAATGCGTTCTTGCTCTCGCTATATTCCTGAATCCTATAAAAAAACGATCCACGGCCTTATCAGTGATTTGGAGGGGCCCTAGGTAGTTCTACCTAGGCCGTGAAAGGACAGCTCACTCATCCAGCTTGATGATGCCCCTGCGCAAGGCGTACATAACCAGTCCAACCAGGTCACGAATGCCCAGCCTGTCCATGATCTGGGCCCGGTGGGTATCCACGGTTTTCACGCTCAGGTTGAGAATGAAGGCGATTTCCTTGTTGCTCTTGCCCTTGACCAACCAGTACAGCACCTCCTGTTGGCGGAGGGTGAGCAGCTCCAGCGGCGCCTCGACCACCACCCCGGATGCAGCTTCTATCACCTGTCCGGCCACCCGCGGACTGAGATAACGATGCCCCTCCAATACGGCCTGGAGTGCCAGCTGCAACTCGATGACCGCCGCATCCTTGAGCAGGTAACCCGAGGCGCCCAACCGCATGGCTTTGATCACATAGTCGCGGGTGTCATGCATGGAGAGCAAAATCACCGGCAGTTTCGCCCAGC
>DATDTH010000667.1:0-4514 GCA_035290985.1 Pseudomonas sp.
TCGACGATGCCGAACTGGATGCCCGCCTGGCCGACACCCAGGTGTTCGCCCGCACCAGCCCGGCCCACAAGCTGCGCCTGGTCGAGCGCCTGCAGGCCGCCGGCGAGCGGGTGGCCATGACCGGCGACGGGGTCAACGACGCGCCGGCCCTCAAGCGCGCCGATATCGGCATCGCCATGGGCATCAAGGGCAGCGAGGTGGCCAAGGAGGCGGCGCAGATGGTGCTGGCCGACGACAATTTCGCCACCCTGGTGCAGGCCGTCGAGGAAGGCCGCACCGTCTACGACAACCTGCGCAAAACCATACTCTTCATCCTGCCCACCGATGCCGGCGAGGCCCTGATCCTGCTGGTCGCCATCGCCCTGGGCCTGACCCTGCCGATCACCCCGCTGCAAATCCTCTGGGTGAACCTGATCACCGCGGTGACCCTGGCCCTGGCCCTGGCCTTCGAACCGGCCGAGGAGGACCTGATGCAGCGTCCACCCCGGGACCCACGCCTGCCCCTGCTGAGCCCGCGGCTGCTGTGGCGGGTGCTGTTTATCGCCCTGCTGATGACCGCCATCAGCCTCGGCCTGTTCCTGCTCGCCCAGGACCTGGGCTGGAGCCTGGAAAGCAGCCGGACCCTGGCGGTGAACGCCCTGATCGCCTGCGAGATCGGTTACCTGTTCAACAGCCGGCGCCTGGAGGCCCCGGCGCGCTTCGGCCTGCGCGACAACCCCATGGTCTGGAGCATGGTGCTGCTGCTCATCGCCCTGCAGCTGGCCTTCACCTACTGGGCACCGCTGCAACGGCTGTTCGGCACCGCGGCGCTGACCGCCGAGGCCTGGGGCCTCTGCCTGCTGGTCGCTGCGGCGGTCTGCGCCCTGGTGGAGCTGGAAAAAAAGCTGGTGGCCTGGCTCGGCCGCTGATCCAAGCCGGTCGCTAGCCGTTGGGGCTAGGCCTCAACGCCCGGCGCGCGACTCGCGGATATAGAAGCGGGCCTTCTCGGCCTTGCGGGTGCAACCCTGGAAAGCCTCGAACTGCTGTTGGGTCTTGGCGCCGGTCATCAGCGACAAGGCCTTGGAGTAACTGACGGTGCCGGCAAAGCCCTCGGCCTTGGCAATGTCCAGCTCGCGCCAGGCGCTATCCAGTTGTGAGCCGCAACTGTCACGGTAGGCAGTACGGCCGGCACAACCGGCCAGCACCAAAGCGATCAGGGGCAGGCAGATCCAGGCTTTCATGGGTGACACTCCTCGAAAATAAAATAACTGCGGCATTGAGCCAGCACTGAGACGGCGCCAAGAGGGAAAAGTGCCCGATGCGGCGCCCTTGCCGCAGGGGGCCGGCCCAGTCCTTTCACCCTCGAAAGCCCATGGGGAGCGGCTGCCAAGGGGTTGAACCGGTTCGGAGCGGGATCAATATAAAGAGCAACGCTGTGATGGGGGTACTGTTTTCACTACGTAGCGAAGCGCACAGCCTACAGGGAATGAGACCGGCAATACCGCGCACACCACCCTTGCGGCGTCCTGCTGCTATTCGCGCAACACCTCCAGGGCGGCGACCAGCGCCGCCATCTCGCTGGGGCGGGTGGTCAGGGATGGGGTGATGCGGATACAGTCGCCGCAGGCGAGCGTGTGGCGCACCACGGTGAAGATGCCATGCTCTCGGCGCAGGCATTCGGCCTGGACCTACTGGTCCGCCTGGCGGGTAAAGCGCAGCGCGCTGATGCCGCAATACAGGCCCGGCTCGTCGGAAGTCAGCACCTCGATCCCGGCCTGGTCCCGCACCGCCCTCACCCAGAGGTCGCGCAGGTAACGCAGGCGCGCGCCCTTGACCACCGCGCCGCCCAGGGCCCGGTGTTCCTCCAGGGCCAGGGGCAGGGTCATCAGCGCCGGGATATTCGGCAGGCCGTAGGGCGCCCGGGCGCGGATATCCTCGGGCGGGTAGCCACAGCCGCCCATATCCGGGTCGATCCGCTCCAGCTGCGCCGGGTCGATATAGAGGAAGCCCAGGCCCAGGGGCGCGCCTATCCATTTGTGCAGGTTGAAGCCGGCGAACGGCACCTTGAGCCCGGTCAGGTCGAACTCGACCTGGCCCAGGGCATGGGCCCCGTCGAGTATCACATCGATACCCCGGGCCGCCGCCTCGGCCGCGATGGCCTGCACCGGCAGGACCAGGCCGGTGCGGTGGCTGACATGGGTCAGGACCATCAATTTGAGCCGCGGGTGGCGTTCGAAGATCCCACGGTAATCGGCCAGCAGGCTGGCGTGACTGGCCGGGTGGCGATGGCGCAGGCTGACCAGCTCGATGCCGCGCCGGGCCACCAGCCAGTGCAGCGCCGTCTGCACGCTGTCGTACTCCAGGTCGCTGACCAGCACCTGGTCGCCGGGCTGCAGGCGGTTGTAGTTGCGGATCAGGCTCAGCAGGGACTCGGACGCACCGTGCGTCAGGGCGATACTGGTCGCCGGCACGGCCAGCAGGCGGGCCAGGGCCGCGCGAATCTCTACATGCTCTTCGGCGTCGAAGCGCTCACGGGCGTACAGCGCGCCGCTGCGGTTGACCCGTTCGATAGTGCGCTGGTACTGCGCCAGCACGCTGCGGCTCATGCGGCCGAAATAGCCGCTCTCCAGATTGATCGGCGCCTCGTCCACCCCGTAGCGCGTGGCGACCTGGGCCCAGAAGTTCTCGTCCCGGGCCAGCGCCGTCGCCGCCTCGTCATTGCTATCGGACATCTCGCACTCCTTGTTGCTTGATTCAGGCAAGGCACCAGTCCCAGCCCGTATAAGTTCGACGCAGCTTCTTCGATACTTCGATACGCGGGTTTCACCCGCCCTACGAAGGCGCTTCGGCGAAGACCCGGATCAGGCCGCGTACTCAGCGCGCCACGCGCTGGCGCAGGTATTCCAGCACCGCCGCCTGCTCGCCGGCGAATTCGATCCGCTCGCCCTTGCTGTCGCGTTGATAGGCGTACATGGGGTCGTAGTATTCGTTGAGCAGGCCCTCGATCCAGCCCCGGTGCAGCTCCACGGCGCCGCTGCGCGCCTGCTCGGCCAGGGCCGCGTCCATCAGCCCAGCCAGGCGTTGGTAGCGTTCGCCGCCCAGACGCTTGAGGATATTGGCCAGGCTCTGCTGCAGGCGCTCGGCGAAGGCCGGGAACCCCGCCTCCTCGCCCAGCTCGGCGATAAATTCAGCGCTCAGGCGGACCACGTAATCCTCGAGGATGCGCGAGACCCGCCCCTCGAAGCTGTCCTCCAACCAGACCAGCGGGTAGCTCTTCATGCCCTGGAACACCCCCAGGGGCAAGGAACAGCTGCCCACCGTGCGGCCCTCGTCTTCCAGTACGAACTGCCGCGTTCCGGCCGCGCGTTTCTTCAGGATATCCACGGCCAGGGCGTTTTCGAACGCGATCTGCGCCGGCTGGGGCGTGGCACGCTTGCCGAAGCTGGAGCCGCGGTGATTGGCATGGCCCTCCAGGTCCAGGCTGTTGGCCAACTGGGCGATCACCTCGGTCTTGCCGGTGCCGGTCAGGCCACCCACCAGCACGAAATCACACTGGGCCACCGCCTGCTCGGTGCAGTCCAGCAGGAAGCCGCGCATCGCCTTGTAGCCGCCTATGACCCGCGGGTAGTCGATGCCCGCCTCGCTATTGAGCCATTGCTGGACGATCTGCGAACGCAGGCCGCCGCGAAAGCAGTACAGGTAGCCCTCGGGGTGGGCAAGGGCGAACGCGGCCCAGGCCTCGATGCGCTCGCTCTTGGTCGCCCCCGAGACCAGCTTGTGGCCCAGTTCGATGGCGGCCTGCTGGCCCTGCTGCTTGTAGCAGGTGCCGACCCGTTGCCGCTCGCTGTCGCTCATCAACGGCAGGTTGCAGACGCCTGGGAAGGCGCCCTTGGCGAATTCCACCGGGGCGCGCATGTCCATCATCGGCGTGTCGTTGAGAAACAGCTCGCGGTACTGCTCGGTGTTGTCGCGCATCAGATCACCTCGACGGCGAAACGCTGTCGCTCCAGCAGTTGGCCGATCGGTGCCAGGTTCAGGCCCAGCTCGGCGGCGACGGCCAGGAACTCGGCCTCGCCCTCGGGGGTGACCGCCACCAGCAGGCCGCCACTGGTCTGCGGGTCGCAGAGCAGCTGTTTCTGCACCTCGCTCAGGGGCGCGATCTTCTCGCCATAGCTGTCGAAGTTGCGCCCGGTGCCGCCGGGCACACAGCCCTGTTCCAGGTAATAGGCCACGCTGGCCAGGCGCGGCACCGCGGCGAACTCCAGGCGCGCGGTCAGCTGACTGCCGTCCGCCATTTCCACCAGGTGGCCGAGCAGACCGAAGCCGGTGACATCGGTCATGGCCGTGACCCCGGCCAGTTTGCCGAAGCGGCTGCCGGGCGTGTTCAGGGTGCACATCCAGTCCCGTGCCAGGCCGATATCCTCGGGACGCAGCTTGGCCTGTTTTTCCGCCGTGGTAAGGATGCCGATGCCCAGCGGCTTGGTCAGGTAGAGGCGGCAGCCGGCGCGGGCGGTGTCGTTGCGCTTCATATGGCG
>DATDTH010000668.1:0-5396 GCA_035290985.1 Pseudomonas sp.
CCTTCGCCACCGGTACCTCGCTCGAGGAAATGGATGTGCTGCTCAACAGCATCTCGACCGAGCTGCTGTTCAAGGAAAACCCGCCGCGCCAGGAGCAGGCCATGCGGCGCAAGCAGGATGACTACAGCATCCTCTTCACCCCCGAGGTGGGCCTGAAAAATGGACAGGTCCTGGTCGGCAAGGGGCTGGTGACCGGTGTGCAGCTGGAAACCATGCTGCGTCAGCTGAGCAAGGCCAAGGGCTTTTACCGCTTCGATGAATTGCCCATTCCCTTTCGTGCCGTGGCGACCGACCTGGTCAGCGGCAAGGCCGTGGTGTTTCGTGAAGGCGAGTTGGCCAATGTGATGCGCGCCAGCATGTCGGTTCCGGGGGCGGTGGCGCCTGCCGAGTTCGAGGGGATGCTGCTGGTCGATGGCATGCTCACCAGCAACCTGCCGGTGCAAACGGCTAGGGAAATGGGCGCCGATATCATCATCGCGGTCAACGTCGGCACCCCCTTGCTCAAGCGTGAAGAGCTCAACGGTATCTTCGGCGTGACCGGGCAGATGCTCAGTATCCTGACTGAACAGAACGTGCAGGCCTCCCTGGCTTCGTTGACCGCCCGGGATATTCTGATTTCCCCGGACCTGGGGGATTTCTCCACCGGCGATTTCGACAACCTGCCGCAGATCGCCCCGCTGGGCGAAGTGGCCACCCGCAAAGTGGCCGCGCAACTCAAGCGCCTGTCCCTGCCCCCGGCCGAGTACGCGGCCCTGCGCCAGCGGCAGCAGAGTACCGTGCAGCCGGATCAGCGGGTCGTCGATCGCATCCGTTTCGATAACCTGCGCCGGGTCAATCCCGACACCACCCTGGCGGTGATGCAGACCCGGACCGGTCAACCGATCGACCAGCCGACCCTGGACCGTGACCTGCGCCGCCTCTACGGCACCGGCAATTTCGAGCATGTGAATTACCGTCTGCTCGATGAGGAGGGCGAGCGCGTGCTGGCCATCGATGCCGTCGAGAAAACCTGGGGCCCGGACTACCTGCGCTTCGGCCTGGGTCTGTCCAGCGACTTCAGTGGCGATGCCTTCTTCAACCTGCTCGGCAGCTACCGCAAGACCTGGCTCAACGAGCTGGGCGCCGAGTGGCGCACCGATGTCCAGCTCGGCCATGTCACGGGCCTCTATAGCGAGTTCTTCCAGCCGCTCAGTGCCACGGGCCCCTTGTTCGTCGCCCCGCACCTGGCCATCGAGCGGCGTACCGCCGACCTCTATCAACAGGACGATCGGATTGCCAGCTATGAGGTGGTGTCGAGCCTCGCGGGGGTCGACCTCGGCAGCCAGTTCAACCGCTATGGCGAACTGCGCCTGGGGCTGGTCGGCGGCATCCTGGAACCGAGCCTGGACACAGGGCCGCAAAGCCTGTCGCCGGGCGAGTCGCGGGTGAGTCAGGGCGCGATCACCGGGCAGCTGCTGCTGGACCAGCTCGATAGCGCGAACTTTCCGCGCTCGGGTTGGCGCGCCCAGGTGAGGCTGCATGACTCCCAGGACGCCTTGGGGGCGGACGAGGAGTACCGCCGTTGGGACGCCAGTGGCACCCTGGTCAAGTCGTTCGGCAATCACAGCTTCAATATGACCGTGAAAATGGGCGACAAGCTGGGTAACGATCCCTTGCCGCGCTACGAGTATTTCCAGTGGGGCGGCTTTCTCCAGCAGTCGGTCTATGCCACCGGCCAACTGCTCGGCGAAAGCCTGCAGTACGGGCGGGTGATGTACTACCACCGCATCCTGCGCAGCAGCGTGCTGGAAGGGGCCTACAGTGGCTTTTCCCTGGAGGCGGGGCGCATCGGCGATCCGCTGGTGCCGGGCAACTCGGAAGAATGGCTAAAGTCCGCGAGTGTCTTCGTCGGCTCGGACAGCCCATTGGGTCCGCTCTACCTGGGCTACGGCCGTGCCCAGGATGGCAACAGCAGCTTCTATCTGTACTTGGGACGGCCTTTCTAGCGTTTATTCACGAAAAGTCGGTATCCGCCTTGGCGGGTTACGCCGCGCGGCGGGTGCAGGCCGTAGGTCGGGTTAGCGAAGCGTAACCCGACAACGATGCTGTCGGCTCAGCAAAACGTAA
Organism: Pseudomonas sp.; assembly: GCA_035290985.1. Classification (GTDB taxonomy): domain Bacteria; phylum Pseudomonadota; class Gammaproteobacteria; order Pseudomonadales; family Pseudomonadaceae; genus Aquipseudomonas. The sequence goes on from DATDTH010000668.1 coordinate 2,107, forward strand.
CGAGCTACGAAAAGCGAATGTGCCGCTCTGGCTCCGACGAGTGGCGCTTAGCCCTTCAAGCGGCCAACTACCACTGCATTTCACCTTTGGCCACTTTCGCGCCAAGCTCCAGGGAAGACTCGTCGCCGAGCTGCGGATAGCGTGCTTTCATCGCACTGACCAGCGCTGCCGAATCCCTTGCCTGGGTGGTCTCGGCATCGAAGGCTCGGATGTAGTCGGCGGTGAAGCGGACCGACTGTGCGGCCGAGAACTCACCGGGCAGGAAGTGCCCCGGAACAATAGTCACAGGCCGCAATTTCTCCAGCTTGACCAGGGTCGCCAGCCAGTCCTGGTGGGACTTCGCCGTTTGGGTATCGGCCATCCAGACATGGATATTGTTGGACAGCACCACGCCACCGACCACCGCCTTGAGCGAAGGAATCCAGACGAAGGTCCGCTCGGGTTGGGGGCCGTCGAGCCCAATCACCTCCAGCGTGCGGCCTTCGAGGTCGAGGCGGCCTGCTTCAAGCACCTCGGGCACTATGACTGTGGTGGGCGCATCCTCGCCGAGCTTGGGACCCCAGTACGCCAGTTTAGCGGCCATGCTTTCCTGGATATGGGCCACGGTCTGGGCGCTGGCAACCACCTTGGCTTTTGGGTAGGCGCTGGTGATGGTTTGCAAGCCGAAGTAATAGTCCGGGTCGCCATGGCTGATGTAGACGGTGGTGAGGTTTTTCCCGCTGCGCCGGATCATCTCCAGGACTTGCGCGGCTTGGGACTTGGCAAATTGCGCATCGATCAGGATGGCGTCTTTCTCTCCGCTCACCAGCACCGACGTCACCGGGAAAAAGGCCGCCTGCCCAGGGTTGTAGACCTCCAGTTCGAGGGGCTCTGCCGCGCTGCTCGCGCTGGCGAAACCGAGTAGGGCCAGGCTGGCCAACAGCAGTCGTAGGGGGGACGGGAACATTGGGAATCTCCAGGTGAACGATGAGAATCCGCAGCTTAGTTGTGTTTTTTAATTGGAAAAACGCTAGATTGGCGGCTGGTTTGTTGCTGATATCGGTCGAATAATGGACAAGTTACAGGCGATGCAGGTGTTCGTCAGCGTTGTCGAGGGTGGCAGCCAAACCGCCGCCGCCCATAAGCTGGACCTTTCGCGTCCGGTGGTTTCCAGGTACCTCGCCGAACTGGAGGAATGGACCGGGGCCCGATTGCTGCATCGAACGACGCGGCGTTTGACCCTCACGGCCGCCGGCAATGAGGTCCTGCCGCTGTGCCGGCGGATGCTCGATCTGGCCGGCGATATCCGCGCCGTGGTGGCCAGGCCCGAGGACGAGCCAAAAGGGTTGTTGCGCATCACCGCCAGCACCTCGTTCGGGCAGGCCCAGTTGACCGGGGCCGTGACCGAGTTCGTCAGCCGCCATGCACAGGTTCGCGTGGACATGCTGCTGCTCGATCGTACGGTCAACCTGGTCGATGAACGCATCGACCTGGCCATTCGCATCACCAATGAGCTGGACCCCAACCTGATCGCACGGCGTCTGACCCGCTGCCGTTCGGTGGTCTGCGCGTCGCCGGCTTACCTGCAGGCGCATGCCGTCCCCCGGCGCATCGAGGACCTGAGCCTGCACAACTGCCTGACCCACTCCTATCACGGCAGCAGCCTCTGGCATTTCACGCGGGAGGGGGTGCCGGAAAGCGTGGCGGTGAAGGGCAATCTCAGCACCAATGACTCGATCACGACCCAGCAGGCAGCCCTCTGCGGGGCCGGGATCGCCTTGCTGCCGACCTACCTGGCGGCACCGCTTATCCATGACGGGCGACTGGTGCCGTTGCTGACGCAATACCGGCCCATGGAGCTGAGCATTTACGCGGTCTACGCCTCACGCAAGCACATGTCGTCGGCCCTGCGGGCGCTGCTGGATTTCCTGGCTGAGCGCTTCGCGCCGGAGCCGGCCTGGGATAGCCCGTCGCCCCTCGATGTGAATAGGGCGAGCCGTAGCTGACGTCCCGATTCTTAGCGCCCAGGCCTGATGTCCTACTCTTGGGTGCCCGGCAGTAGTTCAAAGGTTGGGGTGAATGGGGTCATGGCGGCCATCAATAGCTCGAAGGGTGTGCGATTGCCCTCGAAGGTAGCCTTGCCGTCCGCGACGAGCTGATCGAAGCTGGTTTTCCTCGCCATCACCCCTTCAAGAGCGGAGCGATCGAGGGTGATCGTGAGGTCGGCGTTTTTGGCGTGCGGCCCCTTGATGGCGGTCAGGGTCGAATTGCTCAGTTCGATCACGAATTGCTCGCCGTTGTCCGGTGTCTTGAGGTTGAAGATGAAGTGTTGATCCGCGACTTTGCTGCCATCCAGGCTGATGCCGAGGTATTCCAGCCACAGCTCTGTGCTCATGGCGCGGATGATGTCAGGCCCGCTGGTTTTGGGCGGTACACCCCTGGGCATGCCGTGACGCAGTTCATAGGCCGCCGCGAGGAAGCTGTTGCGCACCCCGGCGCTTTCCTTCTGGTAACCAACCTGCTCGTAGACGTCTGCCAGTAAATCCTTGGCGTTGCTGTTGTGTGGCTCGGCATACACCAGCTTGTTCAGGATTTCATAGGCTTCGCGGTATTTGCCCTGATCGAACAAAGCCTTGCCCTTGGTCATGATCTTCTCTGCGCCCCCCATCATTTCCACATACAGCGGTGCCGAATCCTGAGGTGACAGCGGCATCAGTGTGGCCGGGTTGGCGTCCCAATAGCCCAGGTAGCGATTGATCACGGCGCGGCTGTTGTGCTCTTCCGAGCCATGGTAGCTATGGGTCGCCCAATTGTTTTTCAGGCTTTCGGGTAGCTTGTAGACGTTGTGGATCTCGTTGATGGTGACGCCCTGGTTGGCGGCGTGCAGCACGGCATTGTTCAGATTGGCGTAGGCATCGCGTTGCGCGCGCATGATGTCCTGAATCCGCGCATTGCCCCAGCGTGGCCAGCTGTGGGCCGCGAACATGACATCGGCCTGCTGGCCGTAACGATACAAGGCGTTGTTGATGTTCTTCGACCAGACCAGTGGATCGCGGACCAGGGCACCGCGCAGGGTGTAAATGTTATGGATGGTGCCGATGATGTTTTCGGCGGCCCAGAATGCCTTGAACTGCGGGAACCAGGTATTCATCTCCGCGGGCGCTTCGGTGCCGGGCGTGCCCTGGAACTCCATTTCCACACCGTCGATGGTCAGGGTCTCGAAATCTTTCGCGATATAGCGATTGGGTTCAATAAGCCCCATGCTGCCAATGGAGGTGTTTTTTCCTATGGCCATGTCGACATGGCCATAG
>DATDTH010000669.1:0-6974 GCA_035290985.1 Pseudomonas sp.
GGTCAAGGCGGGCATGGCGGTGCGTACCAAACCGGCCGGAGCGGGGGCATGAGACTGTCGGACATCTGCATCCACCGTCCGGTCTTCGCCAGCGTGCTGTCGCTGATCCTGGTGCTGGTCGGCCTGATGGCCTACGAGCGACTGAAGGTGCGCGAGTACCCGAACATCGATGTGCCGATCGTCACGGTCAATGTGCTCTACCCCGGCGCGAGCCCGGAGATCATGGAATCCCAGGTGGCGCAGCCGATCGAGGATGTGCTGTCGGGCATCGAGGGGCTGGACTTCGTCAGTTCCATCAGTCGCGCCGAGAACACCCAGATCACCGCGCAGTTTCGCCTGGGCAGCAACTCCGACGAGGCGGCCAACGACGTGCGCGACCGCCTGGGGCGGGTCCGTGGCCTGCTGCCCGACGAGATCGACGAACCCCTGGTGCAGAAGGTCGAGGCGGACGCCCAGCCGGTGATCTGGCTGTCCTTCTACAGCGCGCGGCATTCGGCGATGGAGATCACCGACCTGCTGGAGCGGGTGGTCAAGGATCGGCTGCAGACCATAGCCGGGGTGTCCGAGGTGCAGGTGCGTGGTGCGCGCACCTTCGCCATGCGCATCTGGCTGGACCCGGAAAAACTCGCGGCGCACAACCTGACGGTGCAGGACATCGAGGCCGCCTTGCGCCGGGAGAACGTGGAAATCCCGGCCGGGCGCATCGAGTCGGCCCAGCGCGAGTTCACCGTGCTGGCCGAGACCGACCTGCAGACCGCGGAGCAGTTCAACGCGCTGATCCTCGACGACTCCCGCGGTTACCTGCTGTGCCTCTCGGATGTCGGTCATGCGGAAATCGGCGCCGCCGACGAGCGCAGCATCGTGCGTTTCAAGGGCCGTCCGGCCCTGGCCCTGGGACTGGTCAAGCAGGCCACCGCCAACCCGCTGGATATCTCCGATGGCCTGACCGAGGCCTTGCCCGAGGTCCGCGCGCTGCTGCCCGAAGGCATGGAGATGGTGGTGGCCAACGACAACTCGCTGTTCATTCGCGAGTCCATCGACAACGTCTACCTGACCATCTGGGAGGCGGTGGCGCTGGTCATCCTGATCATCTTCATCTTCCTGCGTTCCCTGCGCGCCACCCTGATCCCGCTGGTGACCATTCCGGTTTCGCTGATCGGCGCCTTTGCGCTGATGGCGCTGATGGACTTCAGCATCAACACCCTGACCCTGCTGGCGATGGTGTTGGCCATCGGCCTGGTGGTGGACGATGCCATCGTCATGCTGGAGAACATCCACCGGCATATCGAGGCAGGGCTGTCTCCCCTGCGGGCGGCGCTCAAGGGCAGCCGCGAGATCGCCTTCGCGGTGATCGCCATGACCCTGACCCTGGCGGCGGTCTTCGCCCCCATCGGTTTTATGCAGGGCACCACCGGCAAGCTGTTCACCGAATTCGCCTGGACCCTGGCCGGCGCCGTGCTGTTTTCGGGCTTCGTGGCCCTGACCCTGACCCCCATGATGTGCGGCCTGCTGCTCAAGCCCCACCAGCCGAACGCGCGGCACAACCGGTTGTACAACGGCATCGAGGCCTTCCTCCACGGACTGACCGGCGCCTATCAGCGCCTGCTGGGCCGGGCGCTGACGGCCTGGGGGCTGGTGCTGGTCATGCTGCTGGTGATCTTCCTGGCCTGTGCCTGGCTGTTCAACGGGCTCAAGTCCGAGCTGGCGCCGACCGAGGACACCGGCACCATCATCGGCATCTTCAACGGCCCGGACGGCGCCACGCTCGACTACACCAGTCGCTATGCCCGCGAGCTGGAGCAGGCCTACGCCAGCGTGCCGGAGGTCGATCGCTACCTGGTGGTGGCGGGTTTTCCGACCGTGGCCCAGGGCATTTCCTTTATGAAGCTCAAGGACTGGGCGGCCCGCGAGCGCAGCCAGTTCGAGATCCGCAACGAGCTGTTGCCCAAGTTGCAGGACATCACCGGCATCCGCGCCTTCCCTGTCAACCGGCCACCCCTGGGCCAGAGCGCGCGCAACCAGCCGGTGAACCTGGTGATCCGCTCCTCCCTGGAGTACGCCGAACTGCAGCAGTATGTCGAACAACTACTGGCCCGGGTGCGCGAGTACCCGGGGCTGGAAAGCACCGACAGCGACCTCAAGCTCAATACCCCGCAGCTGAAGATCGAGGTCAACCGCGAGCAGACAGTGGCCGTCGGCAGCGATGTGGCGGCAGTGGGTCGCAGCCTGGAAAGCCTGTTCGGCAGCCGCCAGGTCACCCGCTTCAAGCAGAACGGCGAGCAGTACGATGTGCTGGTCCAGCTGGCGGACGTCGACCGCAGCAACCCCTCGGACCTGGACCGGGTCTATGTGCGCGGCCGCGAAGGCAACATGGTGCAGCTGTCGAACCTGATCGAGGTGCGCGAGACGGTGGCGCCCCGGGAGCTCAACCACTTCAACCAGCTGCGGGCGGTGACCATCAGCGCCAACGTCGGCGCCGGCTTCACCCTGGGCGAGGTGCTGGCGCATCTGGAAAACACGGCGCGGGAAGTCTTCCCGGCGGACACCCAGTACGACTTCACCGGCACCTCGCGGGATTTTCGCGAGTCCAGCGCCGGCATCGGGCTGATCTTCGCCCTGGCCCTGGTGTTCATCTACCTGGTGCTGGCGGCGCAGTTCGAGAGCTTCATCGATCCGCTGATCATTCTCTTCAGCGTGCCGCTGTCCATGGCCGGTGCCCTGCTGGCACTGACTCTGTTCGGCGGTACCCTGAACATCTACTCCCAGGTCGGCCTGGTGACCCTGATCGGCCTGATCACCAAACACGGCATCCTGATCGTCGAGTTCGCCAACAACCTGCTGCGCCAGGGCGAGGAGCTGCGTGCGGCGGTGATCGATGCCTCGGTGCAGCGCCTGCGGCCGATCCTGATGACCACCGGCGCCATGGTGCTCGGCTCGCTGCCCCTGGCGATAGCCAGCGGCGCCGGTGCCGAGAGCCGCCAGCAGATCGGCCTGGTGATAGTCGGCGGCCTGCTGGTCGGCACCGTCTTCACCCTGTTCGTGATCCCGACCCTGTATCTGCTGTTGCGCCGCTGGCGGCCGCTGGTAGTCAGGGAAGAGGGCGCGTAGGGGCGCCCCCTCGGCTTGTGACGCGGGGGCTGGATCCCGGCTGAACGGTGGCTGAAAACGCTATACACTTGCCGCGTTTCGACTACTCAGGTTTCCGCCATGCATCCCGCTGCCGAACATTCGCCGCTGGGCAAAGCCAGTGAATACATCGCCACCTACACGCCGTCGCTGCTGTTCCCGATTCCGCGCGCGGCCAAATGGGCCGAGCTGGGCTTAACCGCCGAGACGCTGCCGTACCAGGGCGTGGATTTCTGGAACTGTTTCGAGCTGTCCTGGCTGCTGCCCTCGGGCAAGCCGGTGGTGGCCATCGGCGAGTTCGCGATCGCGGCGGACTCGCCGAATATCATCGAATCCAAGTCCTTCAAGCTCTACCTCAATTCCCTGAACCAGACGGTGTTCGCCGAGCCAGCGGCCCTGGTGGCGGTGCTGGAGAACGACCTGTCCGCGGCGGCCGGCAAGCCGGTGGCCGTGCGAGTACGCAGCCTGACGGAAGTGGAAGCCGAAGGCGTGGCGCTACTGCCGGGTACCTGCATCGACGAGCTGGACGTGAGCATCCACGGCTACGCGCATCCGCAGCCCGAACTGCTGCGCTGCGACCCGGCGCGGCTGGTCGAGGAGAGCCTGCACAGCCATCTGCTCAGGTCCAATTGCCCGGTGACCGGCCAGCCAGACTGGGGCAGCGTGGTGGTGCAGTACCGGGGGCCCGCTCTGGACCGCGCCAGCCTGCTGGCCTACCTGGTGAGTTTCCGTGAGCACGCGGATTTTCATGAGCAGTGCGTGGAGCGGATCTTTCTCGACCTGCAGGCCTTGCTCAAGCCGCAGCAACTGACGGTCTACGCGCGCTATGTGCGCCGCGGCGGGCTGGACATCAACCCCTACCGCAGCACCGATCCCATCCGCCCGGACAACCGCCGGCTGGTGCGCCAGTAGGGCCCTTTCGACGGGGGGTTGAGAGGCGAAAGGGTTGGCTCTTGTAGCGTTGTAGGTCGGGTTATGTTTTGCTAACCCGACAGCATCGTTGTCGGGTTACGCTTCGCTAACCCGACCTACGGCTGGGCCCGCATGGCGAATGAATTCGCCCCTTCTACAACCCCTACCGGTTCCTGGATCAGATACCCATATTGGCCAGGCTCTGCAGGATATTGCGCAGGGTGCCGGCCAGGGTCGGGTGGCTGGCTTCGAAGCGCTCCACCGCCAGGTTGACACCATCTATCAGGGTCGCATCGGGCGCGGCGGCAGCCTGGCGGGCCAGTTGCAATTCGATTTCCTGGGTCAGGACATAGAGCGATGCCCGTTCCTCTTCGCTCAATGGCGGGTCCTGGGCGAGTTGATCGCGCAGGGCTTCCAGTTGCTGCTTCAGGTCAGGCATAGGTGTTTCCTCGAGAAATGGACAAGGCCGCGATCGCCCATCGGTGAAAGATCCCGGCCTGACTCAAGGGTAAGCCAAGTGCGGTCGCTTTGCCTGATCCTGATCAAGAGGGTTGATTGGGCGAGGCGCGGCCTTCAGGGTTTTTCCCCGGCCAGGCGTCGGGCGGCGAGGTCGTCCAGGCCGGGCGCGAGGTCGTCCAGATGGTCGATCACCGAATGCACGCCCAGCCGGTACAGCGCCAGGGTCGCCTGGGTCCGGAGCCGGTCGCGCGCCTGTGTGTCGAGCGCCTGCCAATCGCCGGGACCCTGCCCGCACAGCGAGCCGCAGACTGCCAGGCCGATGGTCCAGAGCCCCGCGTTGAGGCCGGCCTGCAGCAGGCGCGGTTCGCCACTGACCAGCACGCAGCCGTCCAGGGTAGCCACCTCCAAGCCCATGAGGGCCTGCCAGCAGGCATCCGGTGCCGGCCAGGGCCGTGGCCGGTGACTTTGCCCGGGCGCCAACCAGCTGGGCAAGGGCTGCGCCAGGCGCAGGCTGGCATCGTCCGGCAACTCGCTTAGCCAGGCACAGGGCACACCCTGGGCATGCAGTTGCGCGAGGCGCGCCAGGGCGCCGGGCGTGGCTTCGGCATGCTCGGCGGCACTCTGGACCAGGGCGAGCTCCAGGCGCTGCAGTTCGCCGGTCCGCGGTTCGCGAGCCAGGGCCTGGCGCAGGGCGCGCAGCGGGGACTGGTCGACGGCACCGAGCCCTGGTGATAGATCCGGCAGGGTGCGTAGCAGCGCCAATGCTTGAGTGCGCGCACCGAAATCCACCAGGCAGCCACCGAGACCGAAGAGCACGGCGGTAAAGGCGGGTGGCACTGAGGCTTGAGTGGGCATGGCGCTCGTCCTTGGAGAATCCCGTCAAGGCTACCGGCGCGAAGTGACCGTCAGATGACCGACCTGTGACAGGCCCTGATTGCTAGTCGCCCCATGGGTAGTGGCTCGCTGTGCTGCGTAAAAGCCGCCGATAGCTTTATACTGCCCGTCCTCTATGGCCGGCGTCGCCATTCCTAACTGTGCTCCAGGAGAAACTGCAAATGCGTGTGATAGGTGCAAACTGGCTCGGTCGTATGAGCCGAGTGGTGGCCTGTGCCAGCCTGGCGCTGTTGCCCGTCGTCGCTCAAGCCGCGGAAGAAGATCCCTGGGAGAACTTCAATCGCGCCATCTTCACCTTCAACGACACGCTCGATACCTATGCCATGAAGCCGGTCGCCCAGGGTTACCAGGCGGTGACCCCGGACTTTCTCGAGGACGGCATCCACAATGTCTTCGCGAACATCGGTGACGTCGGCAATCTGGGCAATGACCTGCTGCAAGGCAAGCTGCATCACGCCGGCATCGATACCAGCCGGCTGATCTTCAATACCACCTTCGGTGTGCTGGGCTTTTTCGACGTGGCCAACCAGATGGGCCTGACGCGCAATGACGAGGATTTCGGCCAGACCCTGGGGGCCTGGGGCTTGCAGAGTGGCCCTTACCTGGTACTGCCGCTCATGGGCCCGAGCAGCGTGCGCGATGCCGCCAGCAAGCTGCCTGATAGCCTGCTGGAACCCTACCGCTACATGGGGCACATCCCGACCCGTAACGTGACCCGCGGCGTCGACCTGATCGACATGCGGGCCAGCCTGCTGTCCGCCGAGAAGATGATCGGCGGCGACAAGTACCTGTTCCTGCGCAATGCCTACCTGCAGAACCGCGAGTTCCGGGTTCAGGACGGCCAGGTCGAAGACGACTTCTAACGGCTCCGCCCACGCAAAACGCTTCGGCGAAACCCGCTGTCCCGGATTGCGCCAAGGCTTATCCAGGATCTACGCAAAGCGCTTCCCATACGACAAAGGCGGCCTCGGCCGCCTTTGTCATTCAAGAACTGTCCGAATCACGTCATGGACAGGATCGCCAGCCCCAGGGACTGGCGGCCTTGGCCCAGGTCGCTGACCCGTACCACTTCGGCTTCGGCTTCGAGGCCCTTGAGTTGATTGTGGTCCGAGGCGATATGGACCTTGACCTTGTCGCCCAGGCTGACGCTGCTCTCGGCTTCCAATTGCATACCGGTGCTCGACAGGTCGAGGCACAGGGCCGGGATATCCCGTCCGCCGTGCTGCAGGGTGACGGGAGCCTCCATGCGCATACGGATGTAATCGCGTTTTTCACTGTAATCGCGATCATTTTGACTCATGGACACAGTCCTCTTGTTTTAATGGCACTTGCCCACCTCTTATAACCTCCGTCTATTTGAGGTGTAAAGGCGCCTGGCGACGATCGGCGCACGCTTGAATCGCCCGGCGGATGGGAGTACCGTCTGCGCCTTGAAACCCACTAGTCCGCGCGCGCCGGCCTGAAGGTCTGACGCTCTATTTGTCAACTTCTCTGGCGCCGTTTTGCCTGGTACCTCATGCACAATCCCAGTGCCACGCTGCTGATAATCGATGACGACGACGTAGTGCGTGCGAGCCTCGCAG